>NZ_JBHUWD010000001.1:0-129392 GCF_042670205.1 Luteimicrobium sp. NPDC057192
GGGGCTCCTCCTCCCGCCCGACGACGCCGCTCCGGCCCGCGACGCGCACGTCCCGCGCGCCGTGGCAGGGTGGGCGGGTGCGCTACGTCGTCGTCGGAGCGGGCGCGATCGGTGGCACGATCGCCGCGCGCCTCGCCCAGCACTCGCCCACCCGTCCGCCCCTCGTCGTCGCGCGCGGTGCGCACGCCGACGCGATCGAACGCTCCGGCCTGCGGCTGCGCTCCCCCGACGACGACGTCACCGTCCGCGTCGACCTCGCCCGCACCCCCGCCGAGGCCCGCCTGCGCACCGACGACGTGCTCGTCCTCGCGACCAAGACCCATCAGGCGACGGCCGCCCTCCAGGCCTGGGTCGACGCGCCGGTGCACCCCGCGGACGACGCCCCGGACGCCGCGCCCGTCGGCACCGCGGGCGAGCTGCTCCCCGTCGTCACGACGACCAACGGCGTCGCGGCCGAACGCATGGCGCTGCGCCTCTTCCGCCGGGTCGTCGGCGCGTGCGTGTGGCTCCCCGCCACCCACCTCGACCCCGGCGAGGTCGCGGTGCGCATCGCCCCGCAGTCGGGGACCTTCATCCTCGGCTCGTACCCGCCCGGGCCGCCGCCCGACGACGTCGCCCCCGTCCTCGACGCGCTCACCCGGGACTGGACCGCGGCGACGTTCGGGATCCACGTCGTCGACGACGTCATGCGTTGGAAGCACCGCAAGCTCCTGCAGAACCTCGCGAACGCGCTCCAGGCGCTGCTCGGGGCGGACGGCGCGATCGGGCCCATCGGCCCGCTCGCGTCGCGGCTGGTCGCGGAGGCGGAGGACGTGTACCTCGCGTCGGGCATCACGTGGGCGACCGAGGCCGAGGAGGACGCGTGGCGCGGGACCGTCTTCGACGTGCGCCCCGTCCCTGGACTGCCGGGCGTCGTCGGGGGCTCGTCGTGGCAGTCCGTCGCGCGGGGCGACGGGTCGATCGAGACCGACTACCTCAACGGCGAGATCGTCCTGCTCGCGCGCCTCGCCGGCGTCGACGCGCCGCTCAACGCCGCCGTCCAGCGGCTCGCGCGACAGGCCGCCGTCGCGCGCCGACCGCCCGGCTCGACGTCGGTCGACGAGCTCGTGCGCGCCCTCGACCGCGCCGAAGCGGGCGCGGGCCGATGACTTCCGGCTGCCCCGCCGGTCTCCACCTGCGACGACGACGGAAGGACAGCAGCACATGGGAACCGTGACCTGCGGGATGGCGGTGTCGCTCGACGGGTACGTCGCGGCGCCGGACCAGAGCCTCGAGAGCCCGATCGGCGTGAACGGCGTCGAGAAGCTCATGAAGCCGTGGATGTTCGACGAGGCCGGGCAGCACGACGCAGAGATCGCGTCCTTGACGAGCGCGGGCGCGTACGTGATGGGGCGCAACATGTACGGGCCGGTCCGCGGCGGCTGGGACGACGACGAGCGCTTCGCCGACTGGCGCGGCTGGTGGGGCGAGGAACCGCCGTACCACGCACCGGTGTTCGTGCTGACGCACCACCCGCACGAGAGCATCGAGATGGAGGGCGGGACGACCTTCCACTTCGTCACGGAAGGCATCGAGGCCGCGCTGCAGCGGGCCCAGTGCGCGGCCAGCGACCGGCCCGTCGACGTGTCGGGCGGGGGGTCGACCGTCAACCAGTTCCTCGCGGCGGGTCTGATCGACGAGCTCTGGCTGCACCTCGTGCCGCGCACGCTCGGTGGCGGCACGCGGCTCTTCGAGGACGTCGGCCCGCTCGAGCTCGAGCTCCTCGAGTCGCGCGTGACGCCGTCGGTGAGCCACCTGCGGTACCGCGTGCTCCGCTGAGCCAACCGGCCGCGAGATACCGAGTCCCGACCGAGATACCGATGCAGACGCGGTATCTCGGGCGTCTCTCGGTATCTCGACGCGACCGGCGGTGGGCGCGGGGTCTAGCGTCGGTCGGGTGACGTCCAAGCATCCCGCTCTCGACGAGCCGGAGCCGTTCGCGGACGACCGCGAGCTCCTCCTCGGCTGGCTCGCGTTCCATCGCGACGCCCTCGCGCGCAGCTGCGCCGACCTCACGCCCGACCAGCTCGTCGAGCAGTCCGTGCCGCCGTCGGACCTCTCGCTGCTGGGCCTCGTCCGGCACCTGACCGAGATGGAGCACTGGTACCTCGAGGGCACGCTCGGACCGGTGGCCATCGAGCCGCTCTACTGCCCCGAGGACGACCCGGACGGCGACATCCTCGGCATCGATGCGTCGATGGTCGAACCGTCCCTGGCCCGCTGGCGCGAGCAGCAGGCGACCGTCGATGCGCTCCTCGCCCGGCACAGCCTGGATGACCCGACGCGCACCGGCACCCGGTCCGTCCGGTGGTGCGTCGTCAAGGTGCTGGGCGAGTACGCCCGCCACAACGGCCACGCCGATCTCCTGCGCGAGAGGATCGACGGAGCCGTCGGCGAGTAGGCCTCAGCCGGCGGCGTCGAACTCCGCCCGAGCCTCGTCGACCTCAGCGAGGTGCTCGTCGGACCAGCCGGCGAGCGCCGCGAACACGGGGGCGAGGCTCGCGCCGAGCGGGCTGATCTCGTACTCGACGCGGGGCGGGATCTCCGCGTGGTAGGTCCGCACCACGAGTCCGTCGCGCTCCATCTGGCGGAGCCGCTGCGTGAGCACCTTGGGGGTGATGGTGCCGATGCTGCGCTGCAGCTCGACGAAGCGCTGACGTCCGAAGGTGTCGAGCGCCCAGAGGATCGGGGTCGTCCAGCGCGAGAAGACGAGGTCCACGACGGGGCTGATCGGGCACCCACCCGGGGGTGCGGCCGGCGGGGCGGGTGCCGGTGTGGGTGCGGCCGGCGGGGCGGGTGCCGGTGTGGGTGCGGTCGGCGAGGTGCTCACGGGTCCTCCCAGGAGAGTCACTATCCTCTAGGTACCTACTATCTTCACGATGCTAGCGTCTCGGGCGTCGCCCCGGAAACCCGGAGTGACCAGCCCAGACGGAGGTAGGACCATGGCACGCATCGCAGTCACCGGGGCGACGGGCAACGTCGGCGCCGCGCTCGTCCGGCTCCTCGCGGACGGCGGCCACGAGGTCGCCGCGATCTCACGACACCAGCGCCCGACCGCCGAGCCCGCGGACGACACCGTCCGCTCCTTCGTTGCGGATCTCGCCGACCCCGCCTCGCTCACGAAGGCTCTCGACGGCGTCGACGCGCTCTTCCTGCTCGTCGCGGGCGACGACGCGCACGGGGTCCTCGACGTCGCGAAGCGTTCGGGCGTCGGGCACGTCGTCCTGCTCTCCTCGCAGGGCGCGCGGACCCGCCCACGGAGCTACCCGCACCCGGTCGCGTTCGAGGACGCGGTGCGCACGTCCGGCCTCGGCTGGACGATCCTGCGGCCGAGCGGGTTCGCCACCAACGCGTTCCAGTGGGTCCCCGGCGTCCGGTCCGCGCGGACTGTCGAGGCGCCGTTCGTGGACGTCGCGCTCCCGGTGGTCGACCCGGCCGACCTCGCGGCGGTCGTGGCGCGCGTCCTCTCGGACGTCGTCGGAGGCGCGGGGGCGCACGACGGAGCCGCCTACACCCTGACCGGTCCGGCAGCGATCTCGCCGCGCGACCAGGCCGCGGCGATCGGTCTCGCGATCGGCGACGCCGTCCGCGTCGTGGAGCTGGACCGGGACGAGGCGCTCGCACGTATGTCGGCCGTCATGCCGCCGGCGGTCGCGGACGCCACCCTCGACCTCCTCGGCCGTCCCACCGCCGACGAGGCCGCCGTCAGCACCGACGTCGGACGGCTGCTCGGCCGCCCGGCGTCGTCGTTCGCGGAGTGGGCGACCCGGAACGCCCCGGCCTTCCGCTGACCCTTCACGAGATACCGAGATTCGCTCGAGATACCGAGGCAGACTCGGCATCTCGGGCGGATCTCGGTATGTCGGCGGGTGGGTTCGCGACCCACGCACGATGATGGGGCGCATGGCTGCACGCACGGCGTCCCGCTGGTCCCTGTGGTCGCAGGACAGCGTCCTGTCGATCGCCTCCCGCGGCTCCGTCCTGTCGATCGGGTCCGTCGGGTCGTGCGCGTCGGTCGCGTCGGTGGGGTCGTTCGCGTCGTCGTCCTCGATCGGCTCGGCGATGTCGTTCCTGTCGATCGGGTCGTTCCAGTCGTCCGCGTCGGTGCTGTCCGGGCAGTCGAACCGGTCGATCCTGTCGTGGCGGTCGATCCTCGCGGTCATGGGCCGACGTGAGCAGGGCGCGCTCCGCGGGACCTCGGGCGTCGTCGTCGCCGGGATCGCCGTCACGACGGCGGCCACGCTGGCCGCCGTCCTCGTCCCCCTGCTCCGGCGCACCGCGGGGCCGGCGCGTCCCGGCCGCCGCTTCGACCCGGAGGCCCACGCGCTGCGATGAGCCCGCCGCCTCCGCCGGGTCTCATCCTGTACGGCCGCCCGTCCGGGTGGTACGACGAAGGAGCGGCCGCGACCAGGAGGTCCTCATGTCCGAGTCCGACGCGGGCCGGCTGTTCGTCGGCGGGCTGCCCGCCGCCTACGAGCAGCTCCTCGTCCCGCTGTTCTTCGAGCCCTACGCGGACGACCTCGTCGCGCGCGCGAACGCCCGGCGCCCGTCGGCCGTCCTCGAGCTCGCGGCCGGCACGGGCGTCGTGACGCGACGCCTCGCCGCTGCGCTGCCCGCCGGTTGCACGCTCGTCGCGACCGACCTCAACGCCGGGATGATCGACGTCGCGCGGGGCCTCGCACCCACCCGCCCCGACGGCGCGCCGCCCGTGGACTGGCGGGTCGCCGACGCACAGGACCTCCCCTTCCCCGACGGCTCGTTCGACTTGGTCCTGTGCCAGTTCGGGGTGATGTTCTTCCCGGACCGCGTCGCGTCGTACGCCGAGGCGGCGCGGGTCCTCCGGCCCGGCGGCGCCTACCTGCTGAGCGCCTGGGGGCCGGTCGGGGCGAACGCCGTCGCGCAGGCCGTCGACGAGGCCTATCGGCGGGTCCTGCCCGACGCCGACCCGAACGTCATCACACGCGTCGCCCACGGGTACCACGACGCCGACCGGCTCCGGCAGGACCTCGAGGCCGGAGGGTTCGTGGTCGACGCCGTCGAGACGCTCCGGTTCGAGGGCACAGCCCCCTCGCCGCAGGCCGCCGCCATCACGATCCCCCGCGGCTCGCCGCTGCGCGCCCAGCTCGAGCCCTACGGCACGCAGGTCCGGGAGGACGTCGAGGCGGCGGCGACCGCGCTCCTCGCGGAGCGGTTCGGCGACGGTCCGCTCCGCGCCCCGATGACCGCCCTCGTCGCGACCGCGTCGCGCCCCTGACCCTCCCCCGAACCGAGCCGACGAACGGATCGACACCATGGCCCGCCTGCGGTACCTCATGCTGATGTCCCTCGACGGCTACGCGGTGGACGCCCACGGCCGCTTCGACTGGGCCGCCCCCGACGAGGAGGTCCACCAGGCGGTGAACGACACGAGCCGCGACGTCGGGACCTACCTGTACGGGCGGCGCATGTACGAGACGATGGCGGTCTGGCAGACGATGGCCCCCGACGAGCCGGCGCCCGGCGAGCCCGAGGAGGACTCGGCCGCCGTCCGCGACTTCGCCCGCCTGTGGCGCGCCGCCGACAAGGTCGTCTACTCGGCCTCGCTCGACGACGTCGCCACCCCGCGCACGGACCTCGTCGACCGCTTCGACCCCGGCGAGGTGCGGGCGCTCGTCGACGCGGCCGAACGGGACGTCGCGGTCAGCGGCCCGACCCTCGCGGCCACGGCGTTCGCGGCCGGCCTCGTCGACGCGGTGCAGCTCTTCGTGGTGCCGGTGAGCGTCGGCGGCGGGCTGCCCGCCCTGCCCCCTGACCAGCGCGTCGACCTGCGCCTGACGGGGACGCGGCGGTTCGCGTCGGGCGTCGTGCAGCTCGATCACGACGTCGTCCGCGCCTGATCCCCGCCTGGTCCGAGGGGAAATCCGGGCCACGCCTCGCGCCGTCGTGAGGCACACTGGACGGGCCGGTCGCACCGCGACCGAGGACACCGACGGACGAGGAGCGAGCGGATGCAGGGCGTCACCGCAGGTTGCGGGGTGGCCGCGACGGCCTGCTCGGGCAGTCTCCCGGCCCGCCCCGTGCGCTGACCTCCGGCCGTCTCGGCCACCCGGTCACGGGCGCACGACGCGGGCCGTGTCGTCGCCCTCTTGCGCTCCCGCCGCCCGGACTCCGCGGGCCGGTGAGGTGAGCGCTGCCGCCCGACCGGAAAGCCACTTCCATGCACCCTCTGACCGAGAAGCAGATCCGCGCGTCCTTCGTGAACGCGTCGCGCCGCGAGGCCACCCAGGCCACGCTTCCCGAGCTGGCCGCCCTCGACTGGGACCGCCTCGACTACCTGGGCTGGGTCGACCGCAAGGCGCCGCTGCTCGCGTATGCCGTCGTCCCGGGCACCGCGCCCGACGACGACGCCCCCACCGGTGTGCTGCTGCGCGCCACCGACCCGGCGCTGCGGACCCGGCGTAGCGGCGTCTGCGCGTGGTGCGAGGACGTCGTCCACACCGACGACGTCTCGCTCTACGTCGCGCGGCGCGCCGGCGCCGCGGGGCGCCGCGGCAACACCGTCGGCACGCTGCTCTGCACGGAGTTCCTGTGCTCGCGCAACGTGCGCCGCCGTCCGACGCTCGCCGAGACGGGCCGCGACGACGCCGATCTCCGCGCCGCGGTGATCGAGCGACGGATCCAGGGCTTGCGCGAGCGCTCGGCGCGGTTCGTGGCCGAGGTGCTCCGCACCGCGTGATCGACCGGCACGGCCGCCGGGGACGTCACCGGCGGCCGTGTCGCGGTGCAGGTCAAGCGGTTGCTCGCTAGCGTGCTGCTGTGGACGACAGCGACGCGACGGGCCCCGCCGAGGCACCCGAGGAGCGCCGCGCGCGGCTGCGCGAGACCATCACCGTGATCGTGCTGTCGGTCACGGCGATCCTCACGGCGTGGAGCGGGTTCGAGGCGAGCAAGTGGGGCGGCGCGATGTCGATCGCGTTCTCGCAGGCGTCGTCGGCGCGGATCGAGGCGTCGCGCGACGCGTCCGAGGCGAGCGCCGCGAAGCAGATCGACGTGTCGACGTTCGCCCTGTTCGTGCAGGCCTACTCCACGGGCAACACCCAGCTCGAGACCTTTGCCGAGAACCGGATGGCGGACCGCTTCAAGCCGGCGTTCCAGGAGTGGCTCGCGGCGAAGCCGCTCAAGAACCCGGACGCCCCGAAGACGCCCTTCGAGCTGCCGTCTTACGTCCCGCCCGGGCAGAAGGAGGCGGTCGCCGCGGACAAGCGCGCGGACGTGCTCTTCCAGGTCGCGCTCCGCAACAACCAGCGCGGCGACAACTACACGATCCTCACCGTCCTGTTCGCCCTGGTCCTGTTCTTCGCGGCTTTCTCGGGACGGTTCAAGGCCGTCCGCACCCAGTGGACGATGCTCGGCGGTGCGCTCGTGCTGCTGACCGTCGGCGTGGTCCTGCTGGCCTCGTACCCGAAGCTCGTGTAGCCGTCCCGTCCAGATAGACAGGCTTGACTGGACAGTTAAGCCTGTCGAGTTCTACGGTGGACCCATGCCCACCGAGAACCTCCCCACGCCCGCGCGCACCGCGGCGGACGACGCCGCGCGCACCGCGCGCGAGCTGCGCTCCGCCGTCGGGCAGCTGCGCAGGCGACTGCTCGAGACGGCGGACAACCACCAGCTCACCCCCTCGCAGACCACGCTGCTCAGCCGCCTCGGCAAGCACGGCCCCGCGACGGCGAGCGCGCTCGCGACCGCAGAGCGCGTGCGGCCGCAGTCGGTCGCCGCGACGCTCGGCGTCCTCGAGGAGCGCGGCTACGTGGTCCGCACCCCCGACCCCGACGACGGCCGCCGTCAGGTCGTCTCGCTCACCCCCGCCGGCCAGGAGGTCTTCGAGGGGCGCCGTCAGGCCGGCCACGAGTGGCTCACCCGGGCCCTGAGCGACCGGCTCGACGCCGACGAGCGCCGCACCCTCGCCGAGGCCATCGCCCTCATGGAGAGACTGACCCGCTCGTGACCTCCCTGCTCCACCGCGCCCCGCACGCACACGTCGCTCCCGCGGATCGCTTCGACCGCCGGCTCATCGCGCCGATGATCCTGGGGTCGATCCTCAACCCCATCAACTCGTCGATGCTGGCCGTCGCGCTCGTGCCGATCGCGACCGCGTTCGGCGTGGCCTCGTCGCAGACGGCGTGGCTCGTGACCGCGCTCTACCTCGCGACGGCCGTCGGGCAGCCGGTGGTCGGGCGGCTCATCGACATGTTCGGCCCGCGCACCCTGTTCCTCGCCGGGACCGGCCTCGTGGGCGTCGCGGGGATCCTCGGCGCCGTCGCGCCGAACCTCGGCGTGCTGATCCTCGCGCGCGTGCTGCTCGGGTTCGGCACGTGCGCCGGCTACCCGGCGTCGATGTACCTCATCCGCACCGAGGCCCGGCGCACCGGGCACGCGAGCCCCAACGGCGTCCTGTCCGCGCTCACGATCTCCAACCAGGTGATCGCCGTGATCGGCCCGACGCTCGGCGGGTTCCTCGTCTCGGGCGCCGGGTGGCGCTCGGTGTTCACGGTCAACATCCCACTGTCGGCCGCGTGCGTCGTGCTGGGTGCGCTCTGGCTCCCCCGCGGGCTCGGTTCCGCCGACGACGGCGCACCCGCCGCTCCCGGCCGCCGCGGTTCCGGCGGGATCGACCTCCCCGGGATGGTGCTCTTCTCGGGCGCGCTCGTCGCGCTCATGTTCTTCGTGATGGCGCCGCACGTCTCCGACGCGTGGCTGCTCGGCGTGGCCGCCGTCGTCGGGGCGGGCTTCGCGTGGCGCGAGCTGCGCACGGCCGTGCCCTTCGTCGACCTGCGGGTGCTCGGGGGCAACGTCCCCCAGCTCGCGACGTACGCCCGGCAGTTCCTCGCCGCGACCGTCCAGTACTCGCTGCTCTACGGGTTCACGCAGTGGCTCGAGGCGGGCCGCGGGCTCAGCGCGTCGCAGGCCGGGCTGTTGCTCATGCCCATGTTCGCGTCGGCGATCGTCGTCACGGCGATCACAGGCCGGCGAAGCGCGGTGCGCGGCAAGCTCGTCGCGGGCGGCATCTTCCAGGTGCTCGTGTGCGGCGCGCTCCTCCTCGTGGCGGGCGACACCCCGATCTGGTTCCTCGTCGCCATCGGGCTCGTGTTCGGCCTGCCGCAGGGGCTCAACGGCCTCGCCAACCAGAACGCCCTCTACCACCAGGCCGAGCCCGCCCGGATGGCGTCCGCCGCCGGGCTCCTGCGCACCTTCGCCTACGTGGGCGCGCTCGCGTCGTCGGCCGCGACCGCCGCGTTCTTCGGCGAGCGAGCGACCACGGGCGGCCTGCACGACCTCGCCTGGTTCACGCTCGGCTGCGGCGTCGTGTTCCTCGTCCTGACGCTCGTCGACCGGTCGCTCGCCCGCATCGGGCGCGCGACGACGAGCGCGGCCTCCTGATCTTTCCCGCTGTCACACCCGCTCCACCGAAAGGCATCACCCGCATGTCCGTCTCCACGCTCGACCCGAAGTCCGCGCTCGTCGTCATCGACCTGCAGAACGGGATCGCGTCCATGTCGACGCAGCCGCACGCGTCCGACGACATCATCGACCGCACCGTCCGCCTCGCCGAGGCCTTCCGCGCCCGCGACCTGCCCGTCGTCCTGGTCCGCGTCAGCTTCTCCGGGCCCGACGCCGTCCCCGGCCGGACCGAGGTCGCGCGCAACGCCGGCCCCGCCGCCCCCCGCGCCGAGGGCTGGGACCAGATCGTCGACGTGCTCGCGCCCCTCGCCGACGCCGTCGTCACCAAGCACAACTGGGGCGCGTTCCACGGCACCGACCTCGACGTCCAGCTGCGCCGCCGCGGCGTCACGCAGATCGTCCTCACGGGCATCGCCACGAGCATCGGCGTCGAGTCGACCGCGCGCGCCGCGCACGAGCACGGCTACCACGTCGCGCTCGTGACGGACGCGATGGGCGACGCCTCGGCCGAGGCGCACGCCAACAGCGTCGCGCGCATCTTCCCGCGCCTCGGCGAGACCGGGACGACCGACGAGGTGCTCAGGCTCCTCGGCTGAGCGTGCGGCCGCTCAGCGGCCCGCGAGGATGTCGTCGGCGTTGTCGGCGATCCAGCCCATGAGCGGGAGCAGGAGCGCGACGAGCTCTCGGCCCCGGTCGGTGAGCGAGTAGTCGACGCGCGGCGGGACGCTCGGGGTCACGGCACGGTCCACGACGCCGTCGGCCTCGAGCGTCCGCAGCGTCTGCGCGAGCATCTTCTCGCTGATGCCCTCGACGACGCGGCGCAGCTCGCCCCAGCGCATCGAGCGCTCCGACAGGGCGACCAGGAGCAGGACGCCCCACCGGCTGGTCACGTGGTCGAGGACGATCCGGCTGGGGCACGCGGCAGCGAGCTTGCCATCCGTGAGGAGCCGGTCCAGGACGCTGACCTCGTTGCTTACCGTCACGTCTGTACCTTACGCCAAAGTGGGTACCGGAATCCGGGAAGGTGCCCACGGCAGCGGCGGTTGCTCCGGACGAGACACCCACCCACCGAGAGGAACGTCATGTCGATCGTCGTCACCGGAGCCACCGGCCACCTGGGCCGCCTCGCCGTCGAAGGGCTCGTCGCCGCCGGCACCGACCCGTCCACCGTGGTCGCCGCCGGGCGCAACCCCGAGCGCCTCGCGACCCTCGCCGGCGAGCTGGGCGTCCGGACCGCGCTGATCGACTACGCCGACCCCGCGAGCCTCGAGACCGCGTTCGCCGACGCCGACGTGCTGCTGTTCGTGTCCGGCAGCGAGGTGGGCCAGCGCGTCGCCCAGCACCAGGCCGTGGTCGACGCCGCCGTGGCCGCCGGCGTCGGGCGCGTCGTCTACACGAGCGCCCCGCACGCCGACACGAGCGAGCTCGTCCTGGCGCCGGAGCACAAGGCCACCGAGGAGGCGCTGCGCGCGTCCGGCCTCACGTGGACGTTCCTCCGCAACAACTGGTACACGGAGAACTACGCCGGGACGCTGCAGCAGGCCCGCGCGACCGGCGAGGTCGTGACGAGCACCGGCGACGGCCGGGTCGCGAGCGCGACCCGGGCCGACTACGCGGCAGGCGCCGTCGCGGCCGTCCTCGGCTCGGGGCACGAGAACCGCGTCTACGAGCTCTCGGGCGACGTCGCGTGGAGCTTCGACGAGTTCGCCGCGACGGCCTCCGAGGTGCTGGGCACGCCCGTCACCCATCGGAGCGTCAGCGCCGACGAGCAGCTCGCGCTCCTGCGTTCCGCCGGGCTCGACGAGGGGACCGCCGGCTTCGTCGTCGCGCTCGACCAGGGCATCGCGCGCGGCGACCTCGCCGACGCGACCGACGACCTGCGCACTCTGATCGGCCGCCCGACGACGCCTCTCGCCGACGCCCTCCGCGCCCTCCTCTGAGCACCCTCTCGCCGAGGTAGACCGGCATCCGGCATACCTCGCGAGGTAGACCGGCATCCCGCATACCTCGCGAGATAGACCGGCATCCCGCATACCTCGCGGGGTAGACCGGCATCCCGCATACCTCGCGAGGTAGACCGGCATCCCGCATACCTCGCGAGATAGACCGGCATCCCGCATACCTCGCGAGATAGACCGGCATCCGGCATACCTCGCGAGCTAGCCCGGCATCCGGGGTACTTCGCAGACGGGGTGGGGTCGCGCGGACCTCAGGCTCGGGCAGCACGCGCGCTGCCCGAGCCTGCGCCCGCTGTGGTGACGTCTCGCCAGGTCAGGGAACCGTGTGGCCCGCGGCGCGGAACATCTCGTACCACTCCGCGCGCGTGAGCGGGATCTCGGAGCCGAGTGCTGCGTCGGCGACGCGCTGCGGCGTCGTCGTGCCGAGGACGACCTGCATCTGCGCGGGGTGACGGGTGATCCAGGCGGTCGCGATGGCGATGGCCGGGACGTCGTACTGCGCGGCCAGCCGGTCGATCACGGCGTTGAGCTCGGGGTAGTCCTCCGAGCCCAGGAACACACCGTTGAAGAAGCGCGCCTGGAACGGCGACCAGGCCTGCAGGGTGATCCCGTGGAGGCGGCAGTAGTCGACGATCCCGTTGTCGCGGCTGATCGACTGGTCGAGGTCCCCCATGTTCATGGCGACGCCCTGCGCGACGATCGGCGCGTGCGTGACGGACAGCTGGACCTGGTTCGCGACGATCGGCTGCGTCACCGAGCGGCGCAGCAGGTCGATCTGGCCCGGCGTGTGGTTCGAGACGCCGAACGCCTTGACCTTGCCCGCGGCGTGGAGCTCGTCGAATGCGCGGGCGACCTCGTCGGGCTCGACGAGGGCGTCGGGGCGGTGCAGCAGCAGGATGTCGATGTAGTCGGTCTGCAGGGCGCGCAGCGACCCCTCGGCCGACTCGACGATGTGCTCGTACGAGAAGTCGAAGTACGGCCCGTCGGGGACGATGCCGCACTTGGTCTGCAGGACGATCTCGGCGCGCTCCGACGGCGTGAGCGCGAGCGCCTCGGCGAACCGCTCCTCGCAGCGGTGCAGCGCGCCACCGTAGATGTCGGCGTGGTCGAAGAAGTCGATGCCGGCGTCGCGCGCGGTGCGCACGAGGGTGCGGATCTCGTCGTCGGTCTTGTCGGCGATGCGCATCATGCCGGCGACGACGTTCGGCGCCGTGATCTCGGTGCCGGGCAGGGTGAAGGTCTTCATGGGGTGGGGATCCTCGCTGATCGGGGTGGGGGGGTCGGGGGCTGCGGTCAGGCGGCGGCGCTCAGCCGCGCCACCTCGTCGGCCGTGAGGACGAGGTCCGCGGCCTGGGCGGAGTCCTGGATGCTCGCGGGACGCGAGGCGCCGGGGATCGGCACGACGACGGGCGCGAGCGCGAGCTCCCAGGCGAGCGCCACCCGGAACGGGCTGACGCCGCGGGAGGCCGCGATCTCCTGGAACGGAGCGTAGGCGTCGTCGAGGTCGCCCGCGCGCGCGAACGTGATGCCGCCGAGGGGACTCCACGGCAGGAACGCGATCCCGAGCTCGGCGCACAGCTCGAGCTCCGGCAGCGACGAGCGGAAGCGCGGGGAGAACTGGTTCTGCACCGACACCAGGCGACCGCCGAGCACCTCGTTGGCCTCGCGGATCTGGTCCGGGTTCGCGTTCGAGATTCCGGCCATCTCGATGACGCCCTCGTCCAGGAGCTCGCGCAGGGCGCCGACCGAGTCCGCGTAGGGGACGGCCGGGTCGGGGCGGTGGAACTGGTAGAGGCCGATGGCGTCGACGCCGAGCCGCCGCGCCGACGCCTTGGCGGCCTCCTTGAGGTAGGCGGGGTCGCCGTTCTGCGTCCAGCTCCCGTCGCCGGGGCGGAGGTGCCCGCCCTTGGTCGCGACGAGGACGGCGGACGTGTCGCCACCGTGGGTGCGCAGGGCCCGGGCGACGAGCTCCTCGTTGTGGCCGATCTCGTCCGCGTCACGGTGGTAGGAGTCGGCGGTGTCGATGAAGGTGACGCCGGCGTCGAGCGCGGCGTGGATCGTCGCGATCGCGCGGTCCTCGTCAGGACGGCCCTCGATCGACATGGGCATGCCGCCGAGGCCGACCGCGGAGACGGAGCGGTGTCCGATGGTGCGCTGCTGCATGATCGCGAGCCTACGGACGGCGTAACCTAGAAGTCCAACAACTAGCAGTGATGCGATTCAGAAGACGGGGCGATCAATGGATCTGCGGCAGATGGAGTACCTGGTCGCGCTCGCCGACGAGCAGCAGTTCACGCGGGCCGCCGCGCTCTGCGGTGTCTCGCAGTCCGGGCTCTCCGCTGCCGTCCGCAGCCTGGAGGACGAGCTCGGCACCCCGCTCTTCACCCGCACGACGCGACGGGTCGAGCCCACCGACGCCGGCCTCGCTCTCCTCCCCCACGCCCGCGCGATGCTCGCGGCGTCGACGGCGGCGCGCGACGCCGTCGTGCGGGTGACGCGGCAGGTGACCGGGACCGTCCGGGTCGGGGCCGAGCAGTGCCTCGCGGTCGTCGACCCGCCCGCGCTGCTCGAGCGTTTCCACGAGCGCTACCCGCACGTCGAGATCCACTTCACGCAGGACGGCTCGCACGACCTCCTCGCCCAGCTCCGCGCGGACGAGCTCGACGTCGCGTTCGTCGCGACGGCCGACCACCTCGGGGCGCTCGAGCGGACGCCCATCGCGAGCGAGCCGATCGTGCTGCTCGCGCCGTCGGACCACCCGCTCGCGGCCCGCGGCCGCATCGACTGGCCCGACCTCGACGGGCTGGACTTCGTCGACTTCCAGCGGTCCTGGGGGGTGCGGCCGCTCAACGACGCAGCGTGCGAGTCCCACGGGGTGCGGCGCCGCGTGCGGTGCACCGTCAACGACATCCACACGCTGCTCGACCTCGTCCACCGCGGCCTCGGGGTCGCGCTCGTCCCCCGCCAGATCGGCGCCAAGCCGCAGGCCGAGGGGCTCGCCGTGCTGCGCCTGCCCGACGACACGACCCCCCGCTGGCAGGTCTCGGCCGTCACGGGCACCTCGGACCATGCGGTCGCGCTCGCGCCGCGGCTCCTGGAGCTCCTCGACCGCCCGGCCGTCGTCGCCGCGGCATAGAGGCACTGAGCGCCGAGAGCATGAAGGGTGGACAGGCTGCCGGACTTCGACTGGACAGATTGCGGGACTCTCAGCGGTCCGCGAGCTCGAGCTCGGCGATCCCGCCGAGGTCGATCCGTTGCCCGCCGGGCGTCGCGACGTAGCGGAGCAGCACCGCCTCGCACGACGGGCACCGCCCGACGACGCCCGGCCCGTGCGCCCAGACCATGAGCGCCGCGAACGGGCCGGCGTCCCCGCACGCGCGGCACCGGACGAGCGCCGTCGTGATCTCGGGCACGAACACGCCCGCGAGCGCCCCCGCGACGGCGTTCCCGTCGACGTGCCCGTCGCTCGGGTCGAGGGGGCTGGGCTCCTCGACGAGCGTCCCGTCCTGGGTCATGGTGATCCCTTCCGTCGACGCCGGTCAGTCGCCCGCGGGCCCGAAGCGCTCGGCGCGGATCGCGGCGGGGTCGTGCCCGAGCGCGAGCAGCATGCGCGTCACGGCCTCGACGAACCCCGTCGGCCCGCACACGTAGCAGACCGGCCGCAGCTCGGGCGGCCAGCCGTGCGCGGCGACGTCCTGCAGGCCGATCCGGCGTGCCTCGCGCGCGGCGTCGAGCGGGGCCGCGCGCGTGTAGAAGACCTGGGCCTCGACGCCGTCGGCCCGTCCACGGACACCCGTGAGCTCGTCGGTGAACATCGCGTCGTCGGGGGTGCGGACCGAGCAGAGCAGCCGGAACGGGGTTCGGTTCCCCGCACCTCGGCGCGCGCGGACCATCGCGACGAGCGGCACGATGCCCGAGCCGCCCGCGATCAGCAGGACCGGCGCCGCGTCGGCGAACCCCGGCTCCCACACGAACCAGCCCCCGACCGGCCCGCGGACCTCGATCCTCTGCCCCGGCTCGAACCCGTCGACCAGGTAGGGCGAGACCTCGCCGCCCGGCACCCTCTGGACGGTCACCGCGACCCGCTCCGGGGCGGCCGGGTCGAGCGGGGTCGAGAGCGAGTAGGCGCGCTCGGCGGTGTACCCGTCGGCGGCGGTGAGGCGCAGGTCGACGTGCTGGCCCGCGAGGTGGCCCGGCCAGTCGGGGACGTCGAGCTCGAGCGTCCGCGCGGTCGCGCTCTCCGCGTGCGCGGAGGCGAGCGTCGCGACCCGCCAGCCGCGCGTCGTCGCGAACCGCTCCCCCAGGCGCGCGGGCGCGGGCGTGCCCGCCGTCCCCAGCTCCACCCCGCCCGACGACGTCACGGTCAGTCCCCCTGGTAGCGCTGCTCGCGCCACGGGTCGCCGTAGTCGTGGTACCCGAGCTGCTCCCAGAACCCCCGCTGCTCGTCGCGCAGGAGCTGGATCGAGCGGACCCACTTCGCCGACTTCCACAGGTACAGGTGCGGGACCAGCAGGCGGGCCGGCCCGCCGTGCACGGGAGCCAGCGGGGCGCCGCCGTACGTGTGGGCGATCCACGCCTTGCCGCCCAGGAGGTCGGCGACGGGCAGGTTGGTCGTGTACCCGCCGTAGCAGCCGACGAGCGCGTACTGGGCGCTCGACGTCACGTCGGCGAGCAGCACGTCGAGGCTCACGCCCCGCCAGCTCGTCCCGAACTTCGACCACCGGGTCACGCAGTGCAGGTCGACCTGCGGGTCCTCCTGCGGGAGGCGCTGGAGGTCGTCCCAGGACCAGCGCCAGTCGGCGCCGTCCTCGTTGCGGATGACGAGCTCCCACGACTCGAGGGGCACGCGCGGGGTCGGGCCCGCGGACAGCACGGGGAAGTCGGTGACCTGGTACTGGCCGGGCGGCAGCGCCACGCCGGTCGGTCGCGGTCGTCCCTGGAAACCCGGGGTGAGGGTCATGGGTTCACGGTAGAGGCGGCGGTCGCGACCCGCCAGACCGCCGTCAGTGCAGCGCGTACTTGAGGGCCACGACGAGCAGCCCGAAGCACCCGCCGACGAGGATCTCGCCCACGAGCGACCAGCCCCGGGCCCCGGCACGCCACGCAGCCAACCCGCCGACGGCGACCAGCAGCCCGCCCGTGACCCACAGCGCGATCCAGGCGGCGGTCTCGCCGTCGGCGCCGAGCGCGCGGGCGAGGAACAGCACGACGATCGGTGGGGCGGCACCGATCAGGACCGCCCAGTTCTCGCCCAAGGCGTGCACCACGCGCTGCCCCGTCGAGTGCTCACGGTCGGTGAACCGACCGCCGACCGCGTCGACGTAGACGTGCGCCAGCCAGTACACGAGGGCGACGATGGCGGTCACCACGACGACACGGTCGCCCTGCGGCGCGTGGACGCTCGCCACGGCCAGCACGGAACCCGCGACGACGGCGCCGTAGAGCATCTCGGGCACCTGGGTGACCGAGAACGATCGCTCCACCGGGCCCGCGGCCATGGAGCCAGGGTACGACGACGGCCCCCTTGACGTCGGCCCGGGCTGACGTGGGCGGGTCTTCGTAGACTGCCGGGGTCCGGTGTCGGCGCGACGGTGCCGGCGCACCGCACGGACCACGACGCACCGGCCGGACAAGGGGGGCGAGACGTGCGCGGCACCACGCCGGACCGTTCACGGGCGAGCTGGGCGCTCGTGGCCGTGAGCCTCGGCTTCGCGGTGGTCCAGCTCGACGTCAGCGTGGTCAACGTCGCGATCGAGCCCATCGGCTCCGACCTCGGCGGGTCCTTGAGCGACCTGCAATGGGTCGTCGACGCGTACACGATCACGTTCGCCGGGCTGATCCTCAGCGCCGGCTCGCTCGGGGACAGGGTCGGCGCCAAGCGCGTCTTCCTGGCGGGCTTCGCGCTGTTCACGCTGGCGTCGGTCGGGTGCGGCGTCGCCCCGAGCCTCGGGCTGCTCGTGCTGGCCCGCGCCGTCCAAGGGGTCGGCGCGGCCGTGCTCGTCCCGTGCTCGCTCGCCCTGCTCAACCACGCGTACCCCGCCGCCGCCGACCGCGCCCGAGCGGTGGGCCTGTGGGCTGCCGGCGCGAGCGTCGCCCTGTCGGCGGGCCCCCTCGTCGGAGGCGTGCTCACGGCCACCGTCGGCTGGCGCGCGGTGTTCCTCATCAACTTCCCGCTGGGCCTCCTCGGCATCGTGCTCGCCACGCGATACGCCGCCGAGACCACACGCACCCCGACGCGGTCTCTCGACCTGCACGGGCAGCTGGCAGGCCTCGTCACGCTCGTGGCCGTGTCCGCGGCGACGATCGAGGGCGGACGGACCTCGTTCACCGAACCTGTCGTGGTCGGCAGCTACGCGCTCGCCGCGCTCGCTGGGGCGGCGTTCGTCCGGAACGAGCGCCGGGCGACCGACCCGATGCTTCCGCTGGCGCTGTTCCGCGTGCGTTCCTTCGCCGTGCCGGTCGGCATCGGATTCGTGATCAACGTGGCGTTCTACGGGCTCATCTTCGTGCTGAGCCTCTATTTCCAGGAGGCGCGCGGGCTGTCCGTGCTGCAGACCGGGCTCGCGTTCGCACCGACGACGCTGGCGGTGCTCGTCGGCAACCTGTCGGCCGGTCGGCTGACGGCTGCGCTCGGGGCGCGTCGCGTCCTCGCGGGCGGGGGCGCGCTCGTCGCGGTCAGCGTCGCCGGGCTTCTCGTCGTCGCCGCCGGCACGCCGTACGCAGCGCTGGTGGTCCAGCTCGTCGTGCTCGGCCTCGGACTGGGCGTGATCGTCCCCGCGATGACGACGCAGGCCCTCGGCAGCGTCGAGCCGGCCCGGTCGGGCATGGCGTCCGGGGCGCTCAACACCGCCCGCCAGACGGGCAGCGTCGTCGGGGTCGCGGTCTTCGGTGCGCTGGCCGCGGGCGGTCTCGTCCACGGCGTGCGGGCGGCGCTCGCGATCTCGTGCGCCCTCGGCCTGGCCGTGGTCGCGCTCGCCGGGGCCCTCGACCGCTCCTGAGCGGCAGCGTCCGCAACTTTCGGTTTTATGGCGCAACCTTGCGCTCGAGGCGTGCGCGCGTCACCATACCCAGAAGCGCGGCGCCGACGGAGCACCGCGCCAATGAGACGCAAGGGAGCGTTCATGCAGATCCGCAGTCGCCGACGGAGAGCCGTCGAAACTTTCGGACGCGGAGCGGCGGCAACCGTCGCGGCCGCGGCACTCGGGCTCGGGGCGCTCGCCGTCCCCGCCCACGCGGCGGACGCCGACCCGGCGCCCGTCCTCAGCACCACCTTCGACGACGGCACCGTCGCCCCCTGGACCCAGCACGGCGGGGCGAAGCTCGCCGTCGTCGACAGCCCGGACGGCAGCGGCAAGTCGCTCGAGCTCACGAACCGCACGGCCGGCTACGACGGCGTCGCGGTCGACCTGACGAAGATCCTCACGCCCGGCGTCGCCTACACGGTGACGTTCGAGGCTCGCCTCGCCGACGCCGCGCAGCCCGCCGACAGCGTCCACTTCACCGTCGACGACGGGAGCTACACGTGGGTGTCGGGCGCGAAGGAGCTCGCCGCCGACGCCTGGACGACGGTCACCGGCACCTACACGCTCGCGGCCGGCGCGGCCAAGGCCACGATGTACCTCGACGACGGCGCGGGCTCGGGCCCCTACGCCGACCTCCTCGTCGACGACCTCACCATCACCGGCCCCGGGGGAAGCGGTGGTGGGGACGATGGCTGCACCTACCCCACGTCGGACACCGTCATCAGCTCGGGCTTCGAGGACGGCTCCACCGACGGGTGGACCGCGCGCGACGACGGCCACGGCACGGCGACCGTCGCGGTCGCGGACGGCGGCCACGACAGCGACCACGCGCTCGCGGTGACCGGCCGCCAGACCCAGGGCCAGGGCGTCGGCCACGACGTGACGTGCCTGCTCGAGCCGGGCGCCACCTACGAGCTGGGCGGCTGGGTCCGCTTCGCCGACGGGCAGCCGACCGACGACGTCTGGCTGAGCATCGCCAACACCGTCGACGGGTCGACCACGTACTCGACGCTCGGCCAGTTCACCGGGATCTCGAACAGCGGCTGGACGCACGTGACCCAGAAGTTCACGATGCCCGCGACGAGCGACTCGGCGCTGCTCTACGTCGAGACGAAGTACTACTCGGACGGGTCGGCGGGCAACACGTCCGACCTGCTGCTCGACGACCTCACCGTCACCGCGCCCGCGGCCCAGCCCATCCAGGACATCACGCCGATCAAGGACACGCTGCCGTTCCCCGTGGGCGCGGCGGTCTCGAGCGCCCAGCTCGGCGGCGGGGCCGGCGAGCTCCTGGCCAAGCACTTCGACCAGGTGACCCCCGAGAACACGATGAAGCCCGAGGGCTGGTACGACGCAGACCACCACTTCGTCACCACCAACGCCGACGCCGACGCGCTCATGCAGTTCGCGCAGCAGAACGGCACGCGCGTCTACGGGCACACGCTCGTCTGGTACCAGCAGACGCCCGACTGGTTCTTCCAGGACGACGCCGGGAACTGGCTCGAGGACGCCACCGGCGACCAGCTCGCCGCCAACCAGCAGCTCATGCGCGACCGGCTGAAGACCCACATCGACGACGTCGCGCGGTACCTCAGCGACAAGTTCGGGAAGTTCGGCTCGTCGACCAACCCGCTCGTGTCGTTCGACGTGGTCAACGAGGTCGTGTCCGACAACGCCGGCGACCCCGAGGGCCCGCGCCAGAGCCACTGGTACAAGCTCCTCGGCGAGTCGTACATCGAGGACGCGTTCAAGGACGCCGACCAGGCGTTCAACCACACCTACGCCGCCGACGGCGCCGACCGCCCGGTCTCGCTGTTCATCAACGACTACAACACGGAGCAGACGGGCAAGCGCGAGCGCCTGCTGAACCTCGTGAACCGGCTGATCGCCCACGACGTCCCCGTGGACGGCGTCGGGCACCAGTTCCACGTGACGATGGCGACGCCCGTCTCCACGCTGAAGGACGCGATCGAGGCGTTCAAGGGGCTCGAGAGCCCGAACGGCCACCCCCTGTACGAGGCGGTCACCGAGCTCGACGTGCCGACGGGAACCCCCGTCACGCAGGCCAAGCTCGTGGACCAGGGCTACTACTACAAGGGCATCTTCGACATGCTGCGGTCCGAGGCCGCGGACGGTGCCGACATCTTCTCGGCGACCGTCTGGGGTCTCCTCGACGGACAGAGCTGGCGCGCCGACTCGGGCGCCCCACTCCTGTTCGACGACGACCTCCAGGCCAAGCCCGCCTACTACGGCGTGACCGACCAGGACCTGCCCGCCAAGGCGCTCTCGGCCGTGGTGTTCCAGCAGGCCGCCGACGACGTCGACGCGACCGACCCGCAGGCGGCCACCGACAGCCAGTGGGACCGGCTGCCGCTGCACCTCGTGGGCGACGACGCGGGCTTCCAGCTCCGCTGGTCCGGCGACCACCTCACGGCGTACGTGTCGTCGAAGGACGCGACCGTCGACGCCGGCGACAAGGCGACGTTCACGTGGGCCGCGAACGCCTCGGGCGCGAGCAAGGCGACGGTGACCGTCGGGCGCGACGGCACGGTCACCGGGACCGGGGTCACCGCGGCGGTCTCCTCGATCTCGACCGGCTGGGAGGCCGTCGTCAACCTGCCCGCGGACCCGGCGCTGACGTCGTCGAGCACGCCCGGGTTCGACGTGACCGTCACCGACGGCACCACGACGACCGGGTGGAACACGCCCGGCACGCTGGGGTCGCTCACGCTCGTCGAGCCGCTGTCCTTCACGACCGTCCCGGAGGCCGCCACGGCCCCGACGATCGACGGCACGGTGGACACGGTCTGGGACACGGCGTCGACGGTGACCACGAGCAAGCGGATCTCCGGTGCGGCGGACGGCGCGCAGGCGACCGTCCACCAGCTCTGGAAGGACCACTACCTGTACGTGCTCGCGGAGGTCACGGACCCGACGATCGACGTCTCGTCGCCCAACGCGTACGAGCAGGACTCGGTGGAGATCTTCACCGACCCGGGCAATGCGAAGAGCGCCTCGTACGTCGGCGAGGACGCGCAGATGCGCATCAACGTCGACAACGTGGTGTCGTTCGGGACGGGCGACGAGGCCGCTCAGGCCGCGCGGCTCACGAGCGCGACCGCGCGGACCGCCACCGGGTACGTCGTCGAGGCGCGGATCGACCTCGGCGACGCCGCCGGAGCGCACACGTTCCAGGGTCTCGACTACTCGGTCAACGACGGCACCGCGGGGGCACGCACGGCCAACTTCGCCTGGGCCGAGCCGACCGGCACCGCGTACCAGACCACCGCCCGCTGGGGTGTCGCGGAGCTCGTGCCGGCCGCGCCGAGCGTCGTCGCACCGGTCGTGACGACGCAGCCCGACGACGCGGACGGGCGGGTCGGCAAGTACGTGACCTTCACCGCCAGCGCGACGGGAACCCCAGCGCCCACGATCACCTGGCAGCAGCTCGCGCCGGGCTCGAAGAGCTGGACGACCCTCGCCGGCGAGCACGGGGAGACGCTCCGCGTCCACGCCGTCCCGCCCGTCGACGGCGCCCGCTACCGCGCGGTCTTCACCAACGAGGCGGGGTCCGTGACCTCGGACGCCGCCACGCTGACCGTCGTCAAGAACGGCAAGGGGCAGTGACGGTGGTGCACTGACCGAGACCCTTTCCGAGCCACGGCCCCCGCAGGTGCGTCTGCGGGGGCCGTGGTGCGTCCGGACGACGACCGCGGGAGGCTGGAGACATGACCGCCGGTGGCATGCCGGGCACCTCCGCGCCGGCGCGAGACCTCGCGGGGGCGTGCGCCGTCGTCGTCGGGGCGAACGGGCTCATCGGGAACGCCGTCGCGCGGCGGCTCGTCGAGGCCGGGGCACGCGTGACGCTCGCCGCGCGGGACGGCGATGCGCTCGAGGCGTTGCGGTCGTCCCTGTCGGCGGCCGGCGGTCCGGGCGGTGCTCCGGGTCAGGTCGTGGCGGTCGCGCTGGACGTCCGCGACGACGACGCGGTCCGCGACGCCGTCCGCGGTGCCGCAGGACCCGACGGGCTGTCCGTCGCGGTCAACAACGTCGGGGTCTCGCACCGCCCGACGCCGCTCGGCGACCTGCCGCTCGACGAGGTCGACCGCGTGCTCGCCGTGAGCCTGCGGGGCGTCGTCGTCGCCATGCGGGCCGAGCTCGCAGTCCTCGCGGACGGCGGCGCGATCGTCAACGTGGCGTCGTCCGCGGGCGTCGCGGGTGCGCCCGGGATGTCCGCGTACGTCGCGGCCAAGCACGGCGTCGTCGGGCTGACGAAGACCGCCGCGATCGACTACGCCGCGCGCGGCATCCGCGTGAACGCCGTCGCGCCCGGACCCATCGAGTCCGGGCCGATCATGGCGCAGCCCCCCGAGGTACGGGCGCGCGTCGGCAGCTTCGTGCCGCTCCGGCGGATGGGCACCGCCGACGAGGTCGCCGACGCCGTCGTGTGGCTCGCCTCCCCCGCCGCGTCGTACATCACGGGGACCGTGCTCCGCGTCGACGGCGGCAAGGGGGCGGGCGGCGCCTGACTCGGCGGCGTGGCACCTCGCCGAGATCGAGGGTTTTCCGTCGAGATCGAGCCTCCGTCCCTCGATCTCGGCGAGAACCGCTCGATCTCGACGCGGAGGGCGTCGGCGCGAGTCAACCGCGGAGCGCCTCGACGTCGATCCCCTCCAGACGCTCCGGGTCGGCGAGGACGTCGATCGCGACGATCCGCCCGTCCACGACGGTGAACGCCATGACGAACTGCGCCGTCGACTGCGGTGCCACGACGACGCCCGCAGCGCCGTTGACCAGCGCGGGGTACGGGAGCTGCGGCATGCTCGCCGCCGCGATGACGGCCTGGCTCGTGACCTCGGCGGGCCCCCGCAGGACCATCGACATCGCCGGACGCGCACGGCCGCCGTCGGACGTGAGGACGACGTCCGGGTGCAGGATCGCCATGAGTCCGTCGAGGTCGCCCCCGCGCGCGGCCGCGAAGAACGCGTCGACGACCTGACGCTGGGCGCGGAGGTCGGGGTCGGGCTCGGTCGGGCGCTGCTGGACGCGCCGGCGCGCGCGGCTCGCGAGCTGTCGCACCGCCTCGGGCGAGCGGTCGAGCATCGTCGCGATCTCGTCGAACGGCACGGCGAACATGTCGTGCAGGACGAACGCCAGCCGCTCCGCGGGCCCGAGCGTCTCGAGCACGACCAGCAGCGCCAGCCCGACATGGTCCGCGAGGACCGCCTCGTGCTCGGGGTCCTGACCCGACGCGGGCTCGACGATCGGCTCGGGGACGTGCACCTCGAACGGGTCCTCACGACGCGTCCGCCGGGAGCGCAGCGCGTTGAGGCAGACCCGCGTCACCACCGTCGTGAGCCACCCGTCGACGTTGGTGATCTCCCTCGCCTCGTCGTCCGTGACCGGGCCGTCCGAGCCGTCCGCGGGGCTCGTGCCCGCGACCCGGAGCCACGCGTCCTGCAGGGCGTCGTCAGCGTCGGGGAGCGAGCCGAGCAGGCGGAACGCCACCGCCCGCAGGCGGGGACGCTGCTCCTCGAACCGGTTGAGCAGGTCGGTGCTGGTCGTCATGTCACGTTCCTTCTCTCTCGCGTGTCAGGACCCTGACACGCCGCAGCAACGCGGTGTGACAGCCCACCGAAGGAGATCGTCATGACCCGCACCGGCTCCACCGACCGTCCCACAGTCCTCGTCACCGGCGGCACCGGCACGCTGGGCAGGCTCGTCGTCGAGCGGCTCCGAGCCGCCGGCCGTCCCGTCCGCGTCCTGGCCCGTCACCTGCCCGACGACGACGCCGCTCCCGGCCAGCAGGGCTCCCGCCCGGCGGGGGTCGAGTACGTCGCGGGCGACCTGGCCAACGGCGAGGGCGTCGCCGCGGCACTCGCGGGGGTGGGCGTCGTCGTGCACTGCGCCGGCAGCGCCACCGGGGACGACGCCAAGACGCGCACGCTCGTCGACGCGGCCGTCGACGCCGGGGTCGAGCACCTCGTCCACATCTCGGTGGTCGGGGTCGACAGGATCCCCGTCCAGTCGCGGATCGACCGGGCGCAGTTCGGCTACTTCGAGGCGAAGCGCCTCTCGGAGGACATCGTGACCTCGTCGGGGCTGCCCTGGACGATCCTGCGTGCGACCCAGTTCCACGACTTCGTCGTCGACCTCACCGACCAGCTCGGGAAGATGCCCGTCGTCCCCGTGTTCGCGGGCGTGAGCTTCCAGCCCGTCGACGCGCGCGACGTCGCCGACCGCCTCACCGAGCTCGCACTCGGCGAGCCGCAGGGCCTCGTCGACGAGCTGGGCGGCCCGGCCACCTACCCGATGACCGAGCTGGTCCGCGGCTACCTGCACGCGACCGGGCGGCACCGCATCGTCCTCCCGATGCACAACCCCGGCAAGGCGGCCGCGGCCTACCGTGCGGGCGCGAACCTCACCCCCGCGCACGCGACCGGCACCCGCACGTGGGAGGACTTCCTCGCCGAGCGCTCCAGCGAGCGCGCGGCGGCATGACGGCCGGTCCGGACTGCCGAGCTCGAGCGTTTCCGTCGAGTACGAGGCTCTGACCCTCGATCTCGGCAAGAACGCTCGAGCTCGGCGCTCAGTCGTCCTCGTCGCCGACCCGGACCACCTCGACCTCGGCGCCCGGCATCGCCGCGGACAGACCTCGCGCGAACTCGGCCAGGTCCAGCCCAGGAGCACCCGGCGGGGACGGGCGGACGGTCCCTGGGTAGCCGTCCTCCTCGGCTCGGCCGGCGATCGCGGACCTCATCGCGGGGAGGCCGTAGTCCCGGATCGCGTCGACGACCACGTCGGCGACGGCCCGAGGGTCGGCATCTCGAGTCACCGTCCACCACTGATCGACCCGCGGTGGGAGCAGGTGGCCGATTCTCACCTGCCAGGCACCCGGCGTCGACGCGTGCTGGTTCGCGGAGGGACGGGCTCCACGCCATGACTGCTCCCTCGCGAGCTCAGCCCACGCGGCCTTCGGCACCACCGAGAGGTTCATCGTGAACTTGACCGCCTCACGCGAGCTGGAATCGCTCTTCTGGATCCCGATCTGCGCGAAGTGGTCGTCGTCGGGGAGCGTGTACGCCTGCCCGCTCCCCCTGAGCCCGAGGCGCCGCAGCTCGGGCGCGACCCGGTCGCGGAGGATCGCCCGGAAGTGCTCCTGCGCGGTGGGCGGCGTCGGTTCCATGCGCCGATGATGCACCGACCCGCCGACGCCCGCCGACGGCGGCTCAACCCGCGGGCGCTGCCGAGTACGAGGCTTTCCGTCGAGGACGAGCGGCGGGCCCGCGTCCTCGGTGACCACGCTCGTACTCGGCGTGAACGCACCCGGCTAGAGCCAGCGGCCTTCCTTCATGAGAGTTCGCCCGGCGAGCTCGTTCGCCTCGCGCCACGCCTGCACGGTCACGGGCCGGACGGCGAGGTACGCGTACTCCTGCGGCTCCTCGCGGGGGTCGAACCCGGTGGCGGAAGCGAACGCGGCAGCGGTGGCGTCGTCGGGCACGACCGGGCTCACCTCGCCACCGACGAGCACCACGTCCCGCGTGGCGCCGAACGCGAGCCGCACGCTCCCGGACCGGACGAGGTTCTGCGCCGTCGGCGACGACGCCACCGTGGACAGCAGGAACGTCTCGCCGTCCCACAGGTAGGACAGCGGGGTGAGGTACGGGGCGCCGTCGGGGGAGGCGCTGGAGACCCAGCAGTCGACGTCGCGCGCGAACCGGGCGAGGGTGTCGGCGCGGCGGACGTCGCGCGGGCGCGGGGCAGGGACGGTCATGGGGCTCCTTGAAGACGAAGGGACGACGTCAGTCGGCGAAGTAGAGGTGGGCGTGCGTGCGGCAGCCCGGGTTGAAAGGCGCGGCGCACCGGGAGCAGGCGTCGGACGCGCGGTACTCGGGCGTCGTCATGACGTGCCCGCAGACCCCGCACAGGGCGGACGGCTCGTCCCACGCGGACCGCGGCCGGGGCCGGGCGGGGTGGTCGGCGTCGTCCTCGTGGCACTCGAAGCACGGGTACCAGACGGCGCAGCACCAGAACCGCAGCGCGACGACGTCGAGCGGCGACGACCAGTGGATGCAGCGGGTCTCGTCGTCGACGACGGCCCCACGCACGGGCGGCAGCGGGACCCGCGCCACGCCCGCGTGCCTACGTGCTTCCGCCATGCCGACCGACGCTACCCGACCTCACGTCGAGAGCGGGGCGAGCGCAGGGCTCCGTCCACCAAGGACCCAGGGAGCGCGCACCACCGGAGCGACCCGGTCGAGGACGTCCCGATCCGACGCTCGTCGCGAGCGCCTGCTGCGTCGGCTCGACGGCACGCAGATCGGCGAACCGCTCACCGACTCCGGGCTGATCCCTGAGACCGGGCGCCCAGCGTCGTCCGCGCACGGACGACGCCGTCGAGCAGGCGTCCCGGCCGGGCCGGCCCCGGTCACGTCGCTCCGCTGCCCTCCTGGGGCGCGCCGGCGAGCTCCAGGCTGACCAGGTGCTTGGTGGCGCGGGTCTGGGCGACGTAGAGGTCGCGCAGACCCGCGTCGCCGGCCGCGCGGATGCCGGCCGGGTCGACGATGACGACCGTGTCGAACTCCAGTCCGCGGGCGTCGGGCGCGGGGACGACGGTGGTGCCGGTCCCCTCCAGCGCGGTCTCCACGGCCCGCGCACGACCGGCCGCGACGACGACGCCGACCAGCTCGCCCGGCCGCTCCACCGCGAGCTCGGCGACGAGCTCGGAGAGCCGGGCCCCGACGTCGTCGGCGGGGACGGTCAGGACGCGCGGCCGCTCGCCGTGCCGGAGGGACCGAGAGAGCCGCTGGTCCGGGGCGATCTCGGCGAGGAGCGGCTCGGTCGACTCCAGGATCTCCGCGGTGGTGCGGTAGTTGATCGTGAGCCTGTGGTGCGCGAACCCGTCGCCCACGAACGCGCTGAGCTCGTCCCAGGAGCGGACGGTCGTCGTCGGGCCCGCCTGGGCGAGGTCGCCCACGATCGTCATGGAACGGCCCGGGCAGCGGCGCACCAACGCCCGCCACTGCATCTCCGAGAGCAGCTGCGCCTCGTCGACGACGACGTGCCCGTAGACGGCCTCGGGCAGCCCGTCGACGAGCGCGCGGGCCTCGTCCAGGAGCGCGAGGTCGGCGCTGCTCCAGCCCTCGCCGGCGCTCGCGGCCAGCAGGGCGACGTCGTCGGGGGTGCCGGGGAGGGCCGCCGCCAGCGCGGCCGGGTCGCCCAGGAAGCCGCGGACGACGTCGGCCGCGCGGAGCCGCGGCCAGACCTGATCGATCGCCCGGTCGACGGCCGGGTCGTCGAGGAGCTGGTCGCGGATCGCGTCCCAGTCGATGCCCAAGCCGTCCGCGGGGGCGTCGTGCCGGGAGTCCTTCCCCGCGATGCGGTCGAGGTCGATGCCCAGCGCCTCGAGCTCGTCCTCGAAGTCGGTGACCTCCTGCGCGGTGCGCCGCTCAAGCTCGTTCACCAGGTCGTCGACGACGTGCTCGACGAACCGCGCGCGGGCGCGGTTGTGCCCTACCCCGCCCTCGAGCGCGCGGCGCCGTGCGACGTCGACGAGGGCGGCGTCGAGGACGACCGTCTCCCCGGTGGCCGTCAGCTCGAGCGGGACGCCGTCCGGCTCGTGCCGCTGCACCCAGCGCGCCAGGCCGTCGGCGCAGGCAGCGCGCCCCTTGAGCCGCGCGACCCGGTCGGGCTCGTCACGGGTTGCCTCGACGCCGACGACGTCCGGCATGGTCGCGAGCCGTACGTCGTTCTCGCCGAGCGAGGGCAGCACGTCGGCGATGTAGGTGAGGAACCGCTGGTTCGGCCCGAACACGAGCACACCGCGGTCCGCGATGGAGGGGAACGCGTAGAGGACGTACGCCGCCCGGTGCAGGGCGACGATCGTCTTGCCCGTCCCGGGCCCGCCGTCGACGACCATGACGCCCCGGTGGGGAGACCGGACGATCGCGTCCTGCTCGGCCTGGAGCGTCGCCGCCGCCTCGTTCATGCGGCCCGTCCGGGCGGCGCTCAGCGCGGAGACGAGCGGCCCGTCGCCGACGACGTCCGCCTCGGTGGGTGCGGTGCCGTCGAGGACCTCGTCGGTGAGCTCGACGACCGTGCGCCCGTCGAGGCGCAGGTGCCGACGCCTCCGCACCCCGAGCGGCGCCGCGAGGGTCGCCGCATAGAAGGGCCGCGCGGCGTCGGCCCGCCAGTCGACCAGCAGCACCTCACCGGACTCCGTGCGCAGCCCGACCCGTCCGACGTGCCACGAACCGCCCGCGCCGTCGATGCGCCCGAAGCACAGCGACTGCTCCGCCGCCCGCAGCCGTCCGACGCTCCCCGCAAGCTGCGCGACCTCCAGGTCCCTCGCGTAGAGGTCGCTCCTCTCCCCGACCGACGCGGCCATCGCGCGCTCCTGCGCCGCGAGCTTCGCACCCACCTCCGCGTCGAGACGCGCGTACATCGCGTCGATCGACCGCTGCTCCTCCGCTACCTGCCCGACCCTGCCGAACTGTTCGCCCATGCCCCGTCTTCCGTCGCGGAAGGTCCACCATGGACTGCGCCCGGGGGAAAGACAACGTTGATCTTCGGCGGATTCTGTGGCCTCGTGACGGTCAGGAGCGGGCCGGGTCGGTCGCCTTCCCGTCGAGCCAGAGGGTCTCGGACGCGTCGGCGTGCGAGCCCGACGTCCCGACGTGCTTGGCGCTGATCGTCGGGCCGTTCTTCACGACGTGGACGATCGCCATCCCGTGCCCGCGGCCCAGGTCGTACTCTTCCTTGAGCCACTCGAGGACGACGCCGGCCTTCACGGACGGGTCGTCGTAGCCGCGCGCGATCGCCTCGTCGACGATCTCGCGAGGCGTCTTGCCGGTCTTCGTCTCGACGGCGTCGAGGTAGGCCTGGAATGACATGGGTGGATCCTCTGCTCGGGTCGGGCCACGCGGTGCGCGTCGCCGCTTCACCTGGTCCGACCTGCGTCGTCGCCTCAACTCATCGCTGCGACGACGTGCCGGCTCGAGGCCGTGCCTTCTCGACGACGGAGCGCTACGCGACCGGCCGACCTCCGACGACGGTCTCCCGCACCAGCGGTACGCCCGGCCGGTAGGCGAGGTGCACGGCCGACGGCGCGTCGAGCACCGCGTAGTCCGCGCGCGCGCCGACGCGCAGGTGCCCGACGTCGTCCCGGCGCAAGGACGCCGCTCCCCCGGCCGTCGCGGACCAGAGCGCCTCGCGCGGCGTCAGCCGCAGCTCGCGCACGCCGAGCGCGACCACGAACGGCATCGACGACGTGTAGCTGCTGCCCGGGTTGCAGTCGGTCGCGAGCGCGACGGTGACGCCGGCGTCCACCAGGCGGCGCGCGTCGGGGTAGGGCGCGCGGCTCGAGAACTCGACGCCCGGGAGCAGCCCGGCGACGGTCCCGCTGGAGGCGAGCGCGTCGACGTCCGCGTCGGTGAGGTAGGTGCAGTGGTCGGCGGACGCGGCCCCGACCTCGCACGCGACCTGCACCCCCGGCCCGTACCCGAGCTGGTTCGCGTGGACGCGCGGCGCGAGACCTGTGGCGATCCCGGCCCGCAGGACGGCGCGCGCGGCGTCCGCGTCGAACGCGCCCTTCTCGCAGAACACGTCGACCCAGCGGGCGTGCGGCGCGCACGCGTCGAGCATCGGGCCGGTGACGAGGTCGACGTACTCGGCCACGTCGCTCCCCGACGGCACGACGTGCGCCCCGAGGTACGTGGTCTCGTCGGTGTGGCGGCGCGCGATCCGGAGGGCGCGCTCCTCGTCGTGGACCGTGAGGCCGTAGCCGCTCTTGATCTCGACGGTCGTCGTGCCCTGGCGGTGCATCTCGGACAGGTGCCGCCGGACGCCGGCGTCGAGCTCGTGGTCGGCGGCCGCGCGGGTCGCGTCGACCGTCGTGCGGATGCCGCCCGCCCGGTACGGCTCGCCGGCCATGCGGGCCTCGAACTCGGCGGACCTGTCCCCCGCGAACACGAGGTGCGTGTGCGAGTCGACGAAGCCGGGGATCACTGCGGCGCCGCCGACGTCGTCGCGCTCGTCCGCGTCGGGAGCGTCCGCGGCCGCGCCCCACCAGGCGATCCGTCCGTCCTCGACGACGAACGCCGCGCCCGCGAGCACGGGCCGCTCGGCGTCCCAGGTGGTGAGCTCACCGATCCCGGTCACGAGGCGCGCGGTCACACGCGCTCCCAGATCGCGTCGACCGCGGCGGCCAGGTCGGCGGCCACGCGGCCCGGGTCGAGGTCCGGCGGCGGGACGACGTCGGTGGCGGTCGCGGCCCACAGCGGCTCGGTCGCGCCCGCGGTCCGGACGGAGCCCGTGGCGAGCTCGAACGCGTCGGCGCCCGCCGCGAGCACGGGGTCGAAGCCCAGCGAGGCGTACCCGTCGGTCGTCGCCGCGCGGCGCAGCGCGTCCGCCGACCACGACCCGCGGCGCCCGCTCGCCAGCCTCTCGTGCAGCTCCACCGAACGCGCCTCCACGAACGGGTCGATGACCGTGTTGCTGTCCGACCCCAGCGTGGCCCGCACCCCTGCGTCCCGCAGCGCGACGCTCGGGCCGATCCCGTCCGCGAGCTCGGCCTCCGTCGTCGGGCACAGGCAGACCGTGGCACCGGACGCGCCCAGGGTCGCGACGTCGTCGGGCGTGAGGTGTGTGGCGTGGACGGCGGTGGTGCGCGGGGACCAGACGCCCGCGTCCGCCAGCAGCGCGACGGGCGTGCGGCCCGTGGCCGCGAGGCACGCGGCGTTCTCGGCGGGCTGTTCGGACACGTGGACGTGCAGGGGCGCGTCGGACAGCGCCCCCGCGACCGTGGCCAGGTCGGCCTCGGGCACGGCCCGCACGGAATGGATCGCCGCCCCCACGACGACGGCGCCCGCCTCCGCGTACCGCGCCGCCAGGTCCCGGGTCCGCTCCGCCCAGGCGTCGACGGTGCCGTCGGAGAACCGGCGCTGCACGGGGTGGAGCGGCTCGTCGTCGAAGCCGGCGCGCAGGTAGCAGGTGTCGAGCAGGCAGAGCCGCATGCCGACGTCGTGGGCGGCGTCGACGAGCGCGTCGGCCATCGCGTGCCGGTCCGCGTAGGGCGTGCCGCCGGGGGCGTGGTGCACGTAGTGGAACTCGCCGACCGCGCCGATGCCCGCGAGGCGCATCTCGGCGTAGGTCGCGCGGGCGAGGGCGTGCAGGAGGTCCGGATCGAGGACGCCCGCGACCGCGTACATGCGGTCGCGCCAGGCCCAGAACGTGTCGCCGCCGACCTCGCGCCCGCGCAGCGCGCGGTGGAACACGTGGCTGTGGCAGTTCGCGAAGGCGGCGTGCTTCATCCGGCCAGCTCCCGGACCACAGCGGCGAGCGCCTCGACGCCCGCCTCGCAGTCGGCGGCGTCGGCGTGCTCGGACGGCGCGTGGGAGACGCCGGTCGGGTTGCGGACGAACAGCATCGCGGTGGGGAGGCGCGCGGCCAGGATCCCAGCGTCGTGGCCGGCGCCCGTCGGCAGGACGGGCGCGTCGAGGAGCCCGGCGAGCCGGTCCCGGAGCGGGACGTCGAACGTCACGGCACCCGTGACGGACTCGGCCGACGCGTCGACGGTCGTGCCGTCGTCGGCCGCCGCGGACCGGGCCGACGCCACGATCCCCTCGACGAGCCGCTCGAGCTCGCCCTCGTCCGCGGCGCGGGCGTCGAGCCAGGCCGTGACGCGCGACGGGATCGCGTTCGTCCCGTTGGGCGCGACCGCGAGGCGGCCGAAGGTCGCGCGCGCGTCGCCCGCGAGGCGTCGGGCCGCGAGCGCCGTCGCCGCGTACGTGAGCATGGGGTCCAAGCGGTCGCCCATGGGGGTCGCGCCGGCGTGGTTGGCCTCGCCGCAGAAGTCGAGGCGCCAGCGGCCGTGCGGCCAGATCGCGGTCGCGACGCCGACGGCCGCGTCGTCGTGGACGAGCCCGCGGCCCTGCTCGACGTGCAGCTCGACGAACTGCCCGACGCCGGCCAGCCAGTCGGCGGGTCCGGCGGCGCGGGGGTCGCGGCCCTGGGCGCGCATGGCGTCGGCGAGGGTGGTGCCGTCGTCGTCGCGGAGGGCGAGGGCCCGCTCGGGCGTGGTCGCGCCGCTGGCGAGGCGCGACCCGAGGCAGGCGACGCCGAATCGCGCACCCTCCTCGTCGGCGAAGCTCCCGATGACCACCGGCCGGGCGGGCTCGAACCCGGCGGCCCGGAGCCGGTCGACCGCCGCGAACGACGACGCGACGCCGAGCGGACCGTCGAACGCGCCGCCGTCGGGCACGGAGTCGAGGTGCGAGCCGATGAGGAGCGCGTCGTCGCCGGGGCTGCCCGACCAGCGACCCCAGACGGCGAGCCGGTTCCCGTTGCCGTCCTCGACGACCTCGAGCCCGCGCGCGGCGGCCTGGCCGTCGAACCAGTCGCGGAGCGTGAGGTCCTCGGTGGTCCACGCGAACCGCCGGTACCCGCCGGAGCGGGCGCGGCCGACGTCGGCGATGCCGTCGAGCAACGCCGTGGCGGTCGCCGGGGCCGGGCGGATCGCGGGTTCCGGGCGGGTCGCGGGTTCCGGGCGGGTCGCCACGGGCTCAGCCCTCCGTCATCGGGACGCGGAGCCCGCGCTCGCGCGCGACCTCCACCGCCCGCTCGTACCCGGCGTCGACGTGACGCATCACCCCGGTGCCGGGGTCGTTGACGAGCACGCGCGCGATCTTCTCGGCCGCGAGGTCGGTGCCGTCGGCGACGATCACCTGGCCGGCGTGGATGGACCGCCCGATCCCGACGCCGCCGCCGTGGTGGATCGACACCCAGGTCGCGCCCGACGCGGTGTTGAGGAGCGCGTTGAGGAGCGGCCAGTCGGCGATCGCGTCGGAGCCGTCGGCCATGGCCTCGGTCTCGCGGTACGGGGAGGCGACGGAGCCGGAGTCGAGGTGGTCGCGGCCGATCACGACGGGCGCGGACAGCTCGCCCGACGCCACCATCTCGTTGAACCGCAGCCCAGCGAGGTGCCGCTCCTGGTAGCCGAGCCAGCAGATCCGGGCCGGCAGGCCCTCGAAGTGGACCTTCTCCCCGGCCTGCGTGATCCAGCGGCACAGGTGCTCGTCGTCCGGGAAGAGGTCGAGGATCGCGCGGTCCGTCGCGGCGATGTCCGCGGGGTCGCCCGAGAGCGCGGCCCACCGGAACGGGCCCTTGCCCTCGCAGAACAGCGGCCGGATGTACGCGGGGACGAACCCGGGGAACGCGAACGCCCGGTCGTACCCGCCGAGCCGCGCCTCCTCCCGGATCGAGTTGCCGTAGTCGAAGACCTCGGCACCCGCGTCCTGGAACCCGACCATCGCGGCGACGTGCCGGGCCATCGACGCCCGCGCGCGCTCGGTGAAGGCCTCGGGGTCGCGCGAGGCCTCGTCCTTCCACTCCTCGACCTTGGTGCCCACGGGCAGGTAGGCGAGGGGGTCGTGGGCGCTGGTCTGGTCCGTGACGACGTCGATCGGGAGCCCGTCCGCGAGCGCCCGCGGGAAGACCTCGGCCGCGTTCCCGACGAGCCCGACCGACAGCGCACGTCCCTCCGCCTTGGCCCGGAGCACCTGGGCGACGGCGTCGTCGTAGGAGTCCGTGGCGCCGTCGAGGTAGCCGTGCTCGACGCGGCGGCGCAGGCGGGCCTCGTCGACGTCGACGATCAGCACGACGCCGCCGTTCATGGTGACCGCGAGCGGCTGCGCGCCGCCCATGCCGCCGCACCCGGCGGTGAGGGTCAGCGTCCCGGCGAGGCTGCCGCCGAACCGCTTGCGCGCGACGGCGCCGAACGTCTCGTAGGTGCCCTGGAGGATTCCCTGGGTGCCGATGTAGATCCACGACCCGGCCGTCATCTGCCCGTACATCGTGAGGCCCTCGGCCTCGAGTCGGCGGAACTCGGGCCAGGTCGCCCAGTCGCCCACGAGGTTCGAGTTCGCGATGAGGACGCGCGGCGCCCAGGCGTGCGTCCGGAAGACGCCGACCGGCTTGCCGGACTGCACCAGGAGGGTCTCGTCGTCGTCGAGGGTGCGCAGGGTGCGGACGATCGCGTCGAACGCCTCCCAGCTGCGCGCGGCGCGGCCGGTCCCGCCGTAGACGACGAGGTCCTCGGGGCGCTCCGCGACCTCGGGGTCGAGGTTGTTCATGAGCATGCGGAGCGGCGCCTCGGTCTGCCAGGACTTGGCGGACAGCGTGGTGCCGCGCGGGGCGCGGACGGGCGGGTGCGTCATGAGGTGTGCTCCGTTCCGGTCGGGTTTCCCGTGGGTGCTGGTCCGGTGGGTGCTGCGGCCGCCGTCGGGAGGCCGGCGGCCGCGAATGCGGCGGCGACGAGCTCGCCCGAGCGGACGAGATCGGTCGTGGCGTCGATCTCGGGGGCGAGGAAGCGGTCGGGACCGGGTCCGAGGGCCACCTGGCGTAGCCGCGCGATCGCGGCGCCCGTCGCGCGGCCGGGCCGCAGCGGGGATCGCAGCTCGATCCCGCGGGCGGCGGTGAGGATCTCGATCGCGAGGACCCGGGTGAGCCCGTCGACGGCGCGGCGCAGCTTGCGCGCCGCGGACCACCCCATCGAAACGTGGTCCTCCTGGAGCGCGCTCGACGGGATCGAGTCGACGCTCGCGGGGACGGCGAGGCGCTTGAGCTCGGACACGATCGCGGCCTGCGTGTACTGGGCGATCATGAGGCCGGAGTCGACGCCGGGGTCGTCGGCGAGGAAGGGCGGCAGCCCGCGGTTGCGCGCGACGTCGAGGAAACGGTCGGTCCGGCGCTCGCTCATGCTGGCGACGTCGGCGACGGGGATCGCGAGGAAGTCCAGCACATAGGCGAGCGGGGCGCCGTGGAAGTTGCCGTGCGACTCGACGCGGCCGTCGGGGAGGACGGACGGGTTGTCGATGGCGGCTTCGAGCTCGCGGCCGGCGACCGAGCGCGCGTGCGCGATGGTGTCGCGGAGGCCGCCCGCGACCTGCGGGGAGCACCGGAGCGAGTAGGCGTCCTGCACGACGCCGTCGCCGTGGCGGTGGCTCGCGACAATCGGCGACCCGGCGAGCAGTGCGCGCAGGTGGGCGGCCGAGACTGATTGGCCGGCCTGGGGCCGCAGCGCCTGGAGGTCGGCGGCGAAGACGCGGTCCGTGCCGAGCTGGCCCTCCACGGAAAGGGCCGCGGCGAGGTCGGCGGTGTCGGCGAGCCGGTCGAGGTCGTGCAGCGCGAGGAGGAGCATCCCGAGCATGCCGTCGGTCCCGTTGATGAGGGCCAGGCCCTCCTTCTCGGCGAGCTCGACGGGCACCAGGCCGTGGTCGGCGAGAGCCTCCGCCGCGGGGCGGAGGACGCCGTCGTCGACGACGTCCCCCTCCCCCATCAGCGCGAGCGCGCAGTGCGCGAGGGGCGCGAGGTCGCCCGAGCAGCCCAGGCTGCCGTGCTCGTGGACGACGGGCACGAGGCCGCTGCTGAGCAGGGCGGCGTACGCGTCGGCAGTCTCGAGCCGGACGCCGGTGCGGCCGGTCGCGAGCGTCGAGAGCCGGAGGAGCATGAGCGCGCGGACGACCTCGTCCTCGACGCGCGGCCCCGTACCAGCCGCGTGCGAGCGGATGAGGCTGCGCTGCAGCCGGGCGCGGTCGGCGGGCGCGATGTGCCGGGTTGCGAGGGCGCCGAACCCGGTCGAGACGCCGTAGACGGGCTCGTCGCTCGCCGCCAGGCGGTCGACGACGGCGCGTGAGGCCGCGACCGCCTCACGGGCGTCGGGGGCGAGGGCGACGGGGACGCCCTCACGGGCGACGGCGACCACGTCGGCGGGATCGAGAGGGCCCGTGCCGACGAGCACGGTCCGGGTAGCAACGGTTTCCACAGCACCATGGAAACGCGCGGAAGCGTGCGGATCCCAGGCATCGGAGAGTGATCAAGTCTCGGATCCGAGACAACAGAGCAGCGCGCAGAGGTCCAAGAGCTCATAGCCCGCTCGCCGCACGTCCCAGTGCGGGTCGTTCGCGGCATGGGGGACTGTCGGCACCGCGGACGGCATATCGAGATGACCGCGGGGCCGGCCCGAGGCCTCAGCGTCGCGCCGCGCGTACCTGGGCCGCGAGGTCCACCATGTCCTCTTCGGTCAGCAGAAATGGCGCGACGCAGTACTCGAAGTAGTCGCGCTGCTCGCGTGGGGTCCACTCGTCCCAACGCGCCGAGGCTGCTACCCGCCGGACCACGACCCGACGCTCGGCAGTGCGGCCGGACCACTCTCGCCACCTCCGCCACCCGGCAGCTCGGCGCACGTCCCCCGCCCGGTCACAGTCGTCGATCAGCGCAGCGAGCACCTTAGATGACGCCTGCGCGAGGAACGGGCTGCCGAAGTACGGTCCTGGCACGTCGTCGTTCTCGTCGAACTTCAACCGGACAAGTGAGGCAAGCGTCGCTTCACACTCCTGAATGCTGAGCTCAATACCCATAGTCACCTTCACACCCAGATGGTTTGCTGCCAGCACACGCAGCCGCGGTGAGCACCTTCTCCACGAAGCCGGCACCCATGAGGCCCTCCTTTGGACCCTGCTCGACCGCGCCAGAAGGAATCTCCTCTACCCGGACCAGCCTGTTCGGGTCGTCGTCGTCATAGGTGACCTTGAGCGATCGCCCGGTCAGCTCCTCATAGCGAACGAATGCTGGCATCGGCAAGGCATCCCGGTCCCAGTCCCGATCTCGTCCGAGTAGGCGCCACCTACCCTGCTTCAAGCCCAGGTGACCGAACTTCCCCACCAAGACAGCGTCATCCGGCGCAAGCCCCTGCGCTTCAGTAAGGGATGGGAGCTCGTCGCGCCACGGACCGAAGAAGTACCCGAACAGGACGCCGTCTCTGTTCGCTCGAGCCACCAGGCCTAGCGCGAAGCCGCCATCACGTAGCGGAACCGCGAACCAGTGACCCTCTCGATAGTTGACTCTCGCCATCTCGACCCAATCCAATCCATTGGAGGAAGTCCGAAGGGGACTGCATATACAAGTCTCGGCACGCGCTGAAGGGCCCAGCGCAAGAGATTCTTGCAGCCGTCCTTGGTGCCCTGGGCGGCGACAGGTCCGCCGCACGGTTGTGGTCCGGCACCTTGCGGTGGCAACCAGCTAATCGGAACCGAGTTGCACACCCTCCACCACGCCCGCTGAAGCGAAAAGCCCGGCGGACACGCCATGCACGGTCGCGCCAAGATCGTCACGCGTCGCCGTCAGACCGCAGACTCAAGCCCATCTAGGACCGACTCGAGCCGCTGGCCGATTAGCTGAATGCCTTCGACCACAACCCGGGCTGGCTCCATGAACTCGAGCACGACGGCTGAGCCGTCCTCGGCATAGGTAACTGTGACACCCGCTTCTACAAACTGGTCCGACTCGCCACTCAGAGGCGCGCGACGGAAGGATCGCCAAGTGCCCAATGCCCGCCGCACCTCGGCCCTGTCAGCGCCGACGCCGACGATATCAGTCGCAGCATTGCTGACGATGACGAAATCCATGCTCTCTCACGATCCGCCCATGGGACCAAAGACGCACAATCGCGGGCCGACGGGCAAGTCAACTCAGCATGAGACCGATCCCAAGACACCGAAGGGCGAGGCGATCGCCACGGTCACGACGCCCTTACGGCGCGCCAGTGTCCTGCTCGCCGTCCAGGAAGCTGCCTGTTGCGACGAGCTTGTTGCCCTCGAAGAGTTTCACCGATGTGGCGCCGATAAAGGTGGCCCCCGTGTGTTCGGGAGACAGGAGCCTGATCCGGACCTCGACCTCCTCACCAAGAGGAAGGACATCGAGACCGGCGCTGCTCTCGATCACACAGGAGGACTGGAACTGTCCGAGCGCGATCTGGGACCGCACCCCGGAGACCGGCGCGGACAGCCGACCCCCTTCCTCGGTCGTACGGTATCTGATCCGAGCAGGGCGCACCTCGGTAAAGTCAGAACGCACGCTCGATCCCTCTGAGGCCGGCGTGGACCGGGTCACTCTGCATTCCGGGCTGCGTGGAGTCGACGCCGTTCCTGTTCGCGGGTCAGAGCGCACGTCCGCCTGCGCTGGCCGCGGACTGATCGCATCCGCAGGGCAGCCTTCGCGTGCGGGCGCCTCTCCCTCATCGGACAGTCGCAACCAGAAGCCCGCGCCCATGGGCTTCCAATTGAACCGGTCGAGTTCCTTCAACGAGCGTTCGAGCCAGCGCGTGGCTGAACCCGTCCAGTCCTCAAACCCGCTCTCTCCCAGGTCACCTGGGACCAACAGCCCTTCGCGATACACGTGATCCAACAGGCGTCGGACTGCTGCACGCCCCGCAGCAGAGAGATCACCATGAGCGCCTTCCCAAGTCACCTCGTCCAGCGAGATCCAGTCATCGAGACCCGCCCAAAGAAGGGCGCGGATCGCCGCGTCGTCACTTCCCAAGATGCAAGCACTCTCCTAGCGAACGCACATTTATTGGCACACGTACGCACCACCACCCCCATAAGGCGTGGCCCAGGGCGTTCGCACGAGAGCCGGCAGATCAGGATGGTCACACCAATTATCTGCCCAGATATTTCGCTGACAAGAGCAGCTTTCTGGCACTCTCAGATTAAACGTCAGATCAGGTCACAGCTGTGTTGTTTGGGGCCTACCGTCTGTGTGGGCATCAAAGGTCAGCACCCGTGGCTCCCCACGCGCGACTATGGAGAGGTGCCCCGTCCTGTGCCTGCCGCGACCGCGACGCTCCGCGTCCTGCGGTACCTGTCGACGCGCCCGTCGCCGGTCCCGGCCGCCGCGATCGCATCCCACCTCGACCTCCCCCGCTCGACGACCTACCACCTGCTCACGGCCATGGCCGCGGAGTCGTTCGTCGTGCACTACCCGGAGGACCGGACGTGGGGCGTCGGGCTCGCGGCGTGGGAGGTCGGGCAGGGCTACAGCCGTCAGGAGGGACTCGCCCGCCTGGCGCGGCTGCCGCTCGCCCGGCTCGTCGACGAGGTCGGGCACTCGTCGCACCTCGCCGTGCTGCACGGGTCGGACGTCGTCTACATCCTCGAGGAGCGCGCACCCGGACGACCGCCGCTCGTCACGGACGTGGGGGTGCGGCTGCCGGCGCACCTCACGGCGTCGGGGCGCGCCGTCCTCGCGGCCCTGCCCGCGTCCCAGGTGCGCGCGCTCTACCCCGACCGCTCGGCGTTCACGGACCGCACCGGCCTCGGCCCGACGACGCCGGCCCAGCTCCGCGCCGTCCTCGTCGACACCCGGCGCCGCGGGTACGCCGTGGAGGACGGCGAGGTCACGCTCGGCTTCCGGTCCGTCGCCGTCGTGGTCGACTCGCCCGACGTGCGGGCCGCCGTCGCCGTGACCTGGGAGGGCCGGCAGGAGGTCGACACCGAGCGGATCGTCGGCGCGCTGCAGCGCACGGCGGAGAAGGTCGCCGACCGGCTCCGTTGACCCCGGCGTCTCGCTCAACCGTCGAGCGTCGCCCGATCCCACGCCTTGGCCAGGGCAGGAAGAACCTCGGACAGCCACACGAGCTCGTACGAGATTCGGTCAGGCTCGCGCTCCTGAAGGTCGTCGAGAGAGAACGACACCTGGCCGATCGTCAGCTCCGGCGGGTCCTCAAGGACCTCGTTCCGGGCGTCGTGCGGAACGCTCCAGAAGTAGTCGAACTCCGTGACTTCGACCTCGTCACCGACCTCGGCTCGCAACGCGGCGAGCAGGTGGTTCGTAACCGCTTCAAGCTGCTTCAGGTCGACGACGACGCCCCGCGTGGACGGCATGGAAACTTCCCTCCTCGAGCCTCGAGGGCTCCGCGTTCCTGGCTGGTTCTCCGACGGCCAGAGGCACAACCAGCCACCAGATCTTCGACCCCTACTAGTGCACGGCCAAGTTGATTGAGTGACGCCCGGCGGACCTCTCCAACCAGACACGTTGTCATGCGAGCCGCCCGAATCCGAGTCCGACCCCCGAACGCGAGCTGCGGTCACGCTTGGTCGACGCCCGTCGAGACGGCGCGGACGGGCGGGAGGACGTTGTCGGAGCCGGTCCGCGGGGCGAGCTGCGTCACGGCGCGCGGCATCGGTCCGACGACCACCACCGTCGTGGACGACCCCGCAGTCACCGCGGCGAACGACGCGACGGACGGGACGTCGTCGGGCAGGGGGACGGTGTGCGCTCCGGCGTCGAGCCGTACGTCGAGCACGCGGAGGGACGCGCTCGTGGGCTCGGGCGGCGTCATGGACACGGCCCACGACGCCTCGACGACGACGTCCGCGGGGGCCTCGAGGGTGAACGCGAGCGCCCGGGTGTCGGGGTCGTAGTCGACGGCTGCGCCTGGCGACATGGCGGCGCGGACCTGCGCGGCGATGAGCCCCGCGATCCCCGCGAGCCCCTGCACGACCGTGACCCGCGGGTTGAGCGCAGTGACGTCGCGGCGGAGCTGCTCCTTGGCGTCGGCGGGGACCATCCCACCGAACACGAGGACGTCGACAGCGCGCGCGTCGTAGTCGTCGAGGACGCTGCCGAACTGGTTGGTGGCGTCGGCGTCGAAGCCGTCGGCGCGGAGGGCGTCGACGGCGCCCTCGAGCACGCTCGGGCTGCGGCCGACGACGAGGACGCGTGCCCCCGCGCTCGGGGATGAGGTGGTCATGGGTCCGGCCTTCCGTCGTGATGTTGGCCCTTCCAACATTCCCTACCGTAGCGAGTGTTGGCGCCACCCACAAGAGCTAGGCTCGACCCGTGACCACCCACCACGGCGCCGCTGACACCCCTGCGCGACTCGAGACCCGCGCGACCTGGCGCGTCAGCCGGATGCACGCCCGGGTGTCGCACCTTCTCGGCGTCGCGTTCGGCGCGCACGGCAACGGCCTGCGCAGCTACCACTACCGCCTCCTCGCGGCGCTCGAGCAGTGGGGCGACATGAGCCAGGCCGACCTGGGCCGGCGCACCGGGATCGACCGCAGCGACGTGACCGGCGCGCTCGGAGACCTCGAACCCCGCGGGCTCGTCGTCCGCTCCCCCGACCCGACCCACGGGCGCCGCAAGATCGTCGCCATCACGCCCGACGGCGTCGCGCGGCTCGGCGAGCTCGACGTCGTGATCGACGGGGTGCAGGAGGAGTTCCTCGCCCCCCTCACCCCGGCGCAGCGGCGCGAGTTCCTCGACCTCGCCGCCCGCCTCGCGGACAGCGCACCCGCCGGCGACGCCTGACCAGTCACCGATCGCCCGCCGAGATCGAGGGTTCGGCGCCGAACACGAGGCCGGCGCCCTCGATCTCGACGGAAAGCCCTCGATCTCGGCGACCTGGCCCCTTGCGCCACGCGCCGTCGCACCCGAAGGTCGAGACGTGCCGCTGACGCTTGACGACCTCAACCGCGCCACCCTCGCCCGCCAGCTCCTGCTCGCGCGCGAGCCGGTCACCGTCCCCGAAGCGGTCCGCCGGATCGGCGCGCTCCAGGCCCAGGAGCCCGCGTCCCCGTACGTCGCGCTGTGGAACCGGGTCGACGGCTTCGACCCAGCCGCCCTCGACGCCGCGTTCGCGGACGGCTCGGTGGTGCGCGCCACGCTCATGCGGATCACGTTCCACGCCGTCCACGCCGACGACTGGGCACCGTTCCACCGCGCCGTCACCGATCCCCTCCGGCGCTCGCGCCTCGGCGACCGCCGCTTCCTCCCCGCCGGCCTGACCATCCCCGAGGCGAACGCGCTCCGCGACGTGCTGCTCGCGTTCACCGACGAGCCCCGCACCCAGGACGAGATCCTCGCGTTCCTCACGGACCACCTCGCCGACCCGGAACGCGCCAAGGCGGCCTGGTGGGCGCTGCGCACCTTCGCGCCGCTCCGGTACGTCCCGACCGGCCCGCCGTGGTCCTACGACCCCCGGCGCCGCACCCTCCACGCCCTCGCTCCCACCGCCGTGGACGCGATACCGCCCGGCGACGACCCCGCCGTCGTGCACCTCCTGCGCCGCTACCTCGCGGCGTTCGGGCCGGCGTCGGAGGCGGACTTCGGGCAGTTCACGATGCTCCGGCGCCCGTTCACCGGGCCGGCGCTCGCCGCGCTGCGCCACGAGCTCGTGGAGCTCGAGGGCCCGGGCGGTGCGCTGCTCTTCGACCTGCCCGATGCCCCACGCCCGCCGGCCACGACCCCGGCGCCCCCGCGCCTCCTCGGGATGTGGGACGACGTCCTGCTCGCGCACCGCGACCGCACGCGCCTCCTCCCGGCCGGGTACGCGGCGCACGTCCTGCGGCGCAACGGCGACGCGCTCGCGACGCTCCTCGTGGACGGGCGGGTCGCCGGGGTGTGGCGCACCGTCGCGGACGGGATCGAGGCGACCGCGTTCCACCCCCTGCCCGACGACGTCTGGGCAGCCCTCGACACCGAGGCCCGGAGCCTCCGCGCGCTGCTCGCGGACCGGCAGCCGCTCGTCTTCGGGCGCTACGAGCACTGGTGGCCCACGCTGCCAGCGGCGCAGGTCCGGTTGCTCGGTACCTGACGACGCCCGAGGATCGAGCGCATGGCTGACGAGCGGACGGCGGTCGTGGTGGGGGCCGGGATCGGCGGGCTGACCGCCGCGGTCGCCCTCGGACGACGCGGCTGGGACGTGACGGTCCTCGAGCGGGCGACCTCGCTCGATCCGGTCGGCGCGGGGATCGCCCTCGCCCCGAACGCGGTGCGCGCGCTCGACAGCCTCGGCCTCGGCGACCCTGTCCGTGACCTCGCGGCCCTCCAGGGGCCGGTGGGCCTGCGCCGCCCCGACGGGCGGTGGCTCGTGCGCGGCGACGCGTCGATGGTCGGACCCGAGCCCACGGTGCTGCTCCACCGCTCGCAGCTCGTCGACCTCCTCCGGCACGCCCTGCCCGACGACGCCGTGCGCCTGGCCGTCACCGTCACCCGGGTGGACCCCGGCGGCCCGGGCGAGCGGGCGACGGTGCGGACCGCGGGCCCGGACGACGGCGCTCGGGCCGAGCTCGCCGCGGACGTCGTCGTCGCGGCCGACGGCATCGACTCGCCGATCCGCACCGCCCTGTTTCCCGGCCACGCCGGGCCGGCCTACTCCGGCGCGACCGCCTGGCGGTTCGTCACCCCGGAACCCGTCCCGGTGGAACCGGCCGAGACGTGGGGGCGCGGGTCCGTCGTCGGGCTGACGCCCCTCGCTGACGGCCGGATCTACTGCTACCTCACCGCGACCCTGCCCGAGGGCACGCGGTTCCAGGACGAGGTCGGCGAACTGCAGCGCCGGTTCGGGCACTGGCACGACCCGCTGCGCGCTCTCCTCGACGACCTCGACCCCACGACCCTGCTCCACCACGATCTGCGCTGGCTCAAGGAGCCGCTCCCCCGCTACGACGTCGGGCGCGTCGCGCTCCTGGGCGACGCCGCGCATGCCATGACGCCCAACCTCGGGCAGGGCGGGGCACAGGCGATCGAGGACGCGGTCGTCCTGGCGGCAAGCCTGCGGGGCACGCCGTCGGGCGGGGAGCTCGTCTCCCCCGCGCTCGCCGCGTACACCGCGGCGCGCAAGGGCCGGACGCAGCGGGTCGCGCGCGCGTCCGCTCAGGTCGGCGCGGCGACGACGTGGCGCGCGCCCCTGCTCGTGCAGGCGCGCGACCTGGCGATGCGCGCCGTCGGGCGCTGGGTGCTGCCGCGGGCGGCGCAGCGGCTCGACTGGATCCTCGACTGGCGCCCGCCCGTCGCGTGACCGCCTCGGCCCCGGGTGCGTAGAGACGCGGACCGATCGACCGTGGAGCGATGACCGACGCATCGACTTCCCTCTCCGCCGTCGTCCTCGTGGGCACGCTCAAGCCCTCCCCCGCGCCGTCGAGCGCGGAGCTCCTCGGCCACCAGGTCCTGGCCGCCCTCGAACCGCACGGGGCGCGAGGCGACGTCGTCCGGCTCGTGGACCACGACGTCAAGCCCGGCGTCGAGACCGACATGGGCGACGGCGACGCGTGGCCGGCGATCCGCGAGCAGATCCTCGCGGCCGACATCCTGGTGCTCGCGACGCCGATCTGGCTGGGTCAGCCCTCGAGCGTCACGAAGCGCGCGCTCGAACGCCTGGACGCCGAGCTCTCCGAGACCGACGACGAGGGCCGGCTCCTCACCTACGGCAAGGTCGCGCTGGTCGCCGTCGTCGGGAACGAGGACGGCGCCCACCACGTCAGCGCGGAGCTCTTCCAGGCGCTCGACGACGTCGGCTTCACGATCCCTGCCGCCGCCGTCACGTACTGGGTGGGTCCCGCGATGGGGTCGACGGACTTCCAGGACCTCGACGAGACGCCCGAGAGCACCGCCGCAGCGACGAAGACCGCCGCCGCGAACGCCGCCCATCTGGCCCGGCTGCTGCGGGAGTCGCCCTACCCGGCGTCCTGAGCGGGCTCCGGGTCGCGGCCGGAGGCTGACACGGGCTCGGCCTCCGGGGCCGGACCGGGGTCGCGCGCGCCCGGATCGCCCGACAGCCACCGCAGCCAGCCCGCGCCGGGGTCGGGCTCGAGCACGAGCGTCCTCAGCAGGAGCGTGAGCGGGATCGCGAGGATCGCCCCGAGCGGCCCGATCACGAACGTCCAGAACACCACCGACGCGAAGCTCAGCGTGAGACTCAGGTTCACGGTGTCCGCGACGAACTTCGGCTGCACCAGCACCTGCAGCACGACGTTGACCACGCAGTAGATCGCGACCACCGCGAGCGCCAGCGGCCACCCGCCGACGACGAGCGCCAGCACCGCCGGCGGCACCAGGCCGAGGACGAACCCGATGTTCGGGATGAAGTTGGTGACGAACGCGAGGATCGCCCAGACGGCCGGCGCCGGGATGTCGAGGAGCCACAGCGCGAGGCCGTCGACGATCGCGACGACCGCACCGAAGCTCGCGTTGACGACGAAGTAGCGCCGCACTCCGTCGTTGAACGCCGTCGCACGGTCGATCACGGGGCCGCGCGTCGCGCCGAACAGGCCGCGCGCGTGGCTGTACCGGGCGGCGTCGGCGGCCATGAAGATCACGTAGGCCAGCACGAAGAAGAACGCGCCGGCCACCGAGACGGCCGTCCCGCTGATCTTCGTGCCGATGGAGAGCAGCTTCGACGGGTCGAGCCAGCGGGCGGCGTCGTCCGCGGTGGAGGCCTGGAGCCCGAGGTCCGTGAGCCGGTCGGTGAGGTCGGTCGCGGCGCGTCGCAGATCGTCCACGTGCTGCGCGACGAGGTCGCCGAACTGGATGCCTGCGTACACGAGCATGGCGAGCAGGATCGCGAGGATCACGTACGCCGCGACGATCACGACCGTGTTCGCGAGCCACGAGGGCCAGCCCCGCCGCACCAGCGGCGCGCGCAGGGGCAGGACGATGATGACGATCACGGCGCCCAGGGCGATCGGCCCGAAGACGCCGCGCGCCGCGTGCACCCCGGCGAGCGCGACGACGGCCGCGGCGACGGTGAGGAGGATGCGGGTCGACGGGGCGAGGCCGCGGTGGGTGTGCTCCATCGGACGCCTGCTCCTGACCGTCGGTGGCTGTCGAGCGGCCATCCTCCCGCCGAAGGCCCGGCGGCGCACGGGCGACCCGCCGGGAGGCCGGTGCCGAATCGTGACCCACCGGTGCTGGGCGGCGCCTGTGCGCGGCGGCACGATGGATCTGTGGCCACCCGACGACGCGGCACCGCCCTCCGGTCCGTGCTCGCGCTCGCCGTCGGCGCCGTGCTGATCTCCGGGTGCGACACCGTGGTGGGCGTCGAACGGCCCACTCTGACCCCCGTGCCCGACGCCGTCGCCCAGCACGGCGTGACCTGCCCGCTCCCCGACAACGGCAGCGGCGTGCCGACCCCCGCCCTGCCCGAGCCCGGGCGCGTGCCCGACGGGTTCGTGCCCGTCGCCGCCGTCGAGTGCCCGGTCATGCCGAGCGTGACCGACGCCGAGGGCGTGTGGTCCGCCGTCGAGCAGGTCCGCTACACGGGCGACCTCACGGTGCTTCTCGCGGCGCTCGCGGAGCCCGACGATCGCCCGCGCGTGAACCAGGCGTGCGCGGCGATGCTCGTGATCGCCCCGCCGCTCTGGCTCGTGGACGCGACCGGCCGCGCGGTGCTCGTCCGTCGTCCGGTCGACGTCTGCCACGAGCCCCAGGGCGGCGTCGACGCCGCGCTCCGGCAGCTCACGGTCGAGTCCCGGAAGACGACGAAGGTCGCGCTCCTCACCCCGCGCACGGCGCCCGCCGAGCTGCTGTCGCCGGCGGCAGGCTGAGGCGGGTGCGCGACGGCACCGTGGGCGGCTCACGCCGCACCCGGTCGCCTCGCGGGGAAGGCGTGCCGGCGGCCGGCGACGACGACGAGGAGCGCGGGCACCAGGAGGAGCAGCACGCTCCACGGGAACGAGGTGGGGCCCATGCCGTCGAGCAGGATGCCACCGACCGCGCCACCGACGGCCATGAACGAGTTCCAGGTGGTCACCAGCAGGGCCTGGCCTCGGTCGCCACCCGCGTCCGTGACGGCGGTCTGCAGCAGGGTGGCCACCCCGCCCCAGCCCAACCCCCACAGGACCATCGACGTGTACACGGCGATCTCGCTGTCGGCGACGAGCACCAGCATCACCGCCGCAACGATGAACAGCGCCACGGAGACCAGCGTCAGCTGCCGCAGCCTGCGGTCGACCAACGCGCCCGTGACGAAGATGCTCACCATGGACGCGGTGCCGAACACCAGCAGGACGAGGTCGCGCCTGCCCCCCATGTCGTACGCGTCGAGGAAGCTGGCGATGTAGGTGTAGAGGATGTTGTGGGCGAGCACGTAGGCGGCCACCACGAACAGCACCGGCACGACGCCGGGCAGCTGGAGAGCCTGCAGGATGGGCTGCCGCTTCCCCGCCTTCTGCCCGGGGGCGTCGGGCACCGACACGCCGATCCACGCGAGCAGCAGGACGGAGATCAGGGCCACGACGCCGAAGGTCGGTCGCCAGCCGAACAGCCCCCCGAGGAAGGTGCCGACCGGGATACCCAGGGAGAGCGCCAGCGGGATACCCGCCATGGTGACCGCGATCGCCCGCCCCTGCAGATGTGGCGGTGCCAGCCTGCGCGCGTACCCGACGAGCTCGGCCCAGACGGCTGCGGCCGCCACGCCGGCGAACAACCGGGAGGTCATGGTCAGGGGGTAGCTGGAGGACAGCGCGGTGACGATGTTGGCGAAGGCGAAGACAGCCACGGCGAGCAGCATCAGACGCTTGCGTCGCCATCCCGACGTGGCCGCGGACAGCGGGATCGCCGCGACACCGGTCGCGATGGCATAGACGGTCAGCAGCTGGCCCGCCGCCGACTCGCTGACGGACAGGTCGCGGGCCATCTCGGGCAGGACACCGGCAGGTAGGGCCTCGGTGAGGATGCTCATGAACGCGGCGGTGCCGAGCGCCAGGAGCGGGGACCAGGAGAGCTTCTGACGTGCGTCCTCGTGACGGGGTGCGGAGGCGAGCGACTCGATCTGCGACGTGGTCATGCCCTATGCTCAAACCCTGACATCGATGTGAAGGTCAAGGCGACCGAGAGGTGGCGTGGATCACATGCTGATCGGAGAGCTGGCAGACCGCACCGGCACGTCTCGCCGCTTGCTGCGCTACTACGAGGAGCAGGGGCTGCTCAGCTCCAGCCGGTCTCCCAACGGCTACCGGGCCTACGCCGAGTCCTGCGTGGACCGCGTGCTCCAGGTGCGCGGCCTGCTCGACGCAGGGCTGCCGACCCGGGTCATCAAGGAGATCCTGCCGTGCATGGACTCCCCACGCGCCACCCGGATCTCCGGAGCCACCGACGACACCATCGCGACCCTGGAGCGCGAGCGCGACCGGATGACCGACCGCATTCGCTGCCTCGAGCGCAATCGCGACGCCATCGCCGGCTACCTGGACGCCGTCCGGGAGGCCCGGGGCACAGCCCGACCCCTCGCGTCGACGCCGGCCGAGGCTCCCGCGCTCGCCTGAGCGGCCGCCTCGAGCGTGCCGGCACGCTAGCGGTCGCGATCCTCGTCTTCGACCAGCCGCTTGAGGGCGGCCAGACGACGGTCCCATGCGGCGCCGACGGCCTCGAGGGCGCGCGCGGTCTCCGTGAGCCGCGCGCCGAGCGCCCGGTACCGCACCTCACGGCCCACCCGCACCGGCTCGACGAGCCCGGCGTCGGCGAGGACCGTCAGGTGCTTGGCGATCGCCTGGCGCGTCACGGGCAGGCGCTCCGCGAGCGCCGACGCCGACAGGTCGGACTGCCCGAGGAGCTGGAGGATCGTCCACCGGGTGTCGTCGCCGAGGGCGTTGAACACGGGGACGACGCTCCCGAGGGCCGGGGACCCGCCGCTCACGAGGCCTGGCTCCCCGCGTCGGCGCGTGTGCCCTCGGCGAATGCGACGAGCTTGTCGAGCTGGACGGTCCAGCCCTCGCGGTTGCCGCGCATCGAGGCGGCCGGGTCGGCGAGGCGCTCGAACCCGGTCTCGACGACGGTGAGGATCGTGGCGTCGCCGTCGGCCGCGAGCGTGAAGCGGACCTGGGTCGAGTTGTCGGGCGCGAGCGGGAGGCCCGGCGAGCCCCACGTGTACGCGAAGACGTGCGGCTCGTCGTGCTCGTCGACGCGCAGGGGGACGTCGCCGTAGCCCTCGAACGTGAAGGTCCCCTCCCCGCCGGGATGCGCGTCGGGCAGGCTCGCGCGCTCCGGGAACCACTGGGAGATGAGGCCCTCCTGCGTGAGGGCCGCCCAGACGCGCTCGCGCGGCGCCTCGATGCGGATGGTGCGGGTGACCTGGAAGGCCTCGTCGTCGACGACGGCGGGTTCGTTCGTGGTGGTCATGGTGTTCCTCTCGCTGGGTCGCCGGGGCGGGGTGCCGCGGGCGGGGAAGCTGCAACTACAGAGTTGCACGCACCACGCCTGTTAAGCAACCCTTAGGTTGCAAGTCGGCACGCCCGCCGTCAGCTCGCCTCGCGCCGCGTGAGCCGCAGCACCGGGATGACGCGCGTCGTCTTCGCCTCGTAGGAGCGGAAGCCCTCCGAGCGCTCCTTGAACCGCTCCCACGCCGCGTCCCGCTCCGCCCCCTCGAGCCGGACCGCGTGCACGGCGACCGTGCCGTCGTCGGGCGTCTCGATCTCGACGTCCGGGTGGGCGAGGAGGTTGTGGAACCACGCCGGGTTCTCCGGCGCCCCGCCCTTGGACGCCGCGACGAACCAGCTGTCGTCGGACTCGCGGATCGCCGCGACCGGGCTCACGCGTTCGGTGCCGGTCTTCGCGCCCCGGTGGTGGAGCAGCACCAGGCCGCGCCCGAAGTTCGTCACGGTGCCGCCCGTGGCACGGAACTCGTCGATGATTCCCTTGTTCCAGTCGCTCATGGCGCCAGTCTCGCCCCGGGCACCCACCGTCGCCGGGGACGGAGGGTGCCCGGCGCGTCGGTCAGGCCGCAGCGGGCGGCAGGTCGACCGGGTACGGCTGGTCGACGTCGGCCGAGGCGCTCACGGCCGCCCACAGGCGGTCCGAGGCGAGCAGCCGCTCGTCCTGGGCGACGGACATCGCGGACGCGAGCGCGCCGAGGGGCAGGTGCTCCGGGACGTCGTCGTGCTTCGCGACGCGGACGAGGATCCCCGCCGCGCGCTCGGGGTCGCCCGGGAAGCTCGCGGGGTCGCGCACGGCCGCGCCGACCGTCGCCGCGTACTCCTCGGGGATGTCGTGGACGGTCATCGAGGAGCCGGCCCAGTCGGTGCGGAAGCCGCTCGGCTCGACGACGAGGACCTTGACGCCGAACGGCGCGGTCTCGGTCCGCAGCACGCGGCTGAAGCCGTCGATCGCGAACTTGGCCGCCTGGTACGACGCGATGCCGGCCGACCCGCCGACGCGCCCGCCCACCGAGGAGAACTGGATGACGAGGCCGCCGCCCTGCTCGCGCAGGAGCGGGATCGCCGCCTTGGACACGTGGTAGACGCCCCAGAAGTTCGTCTCGAACTGCTCGCGGACGTCGGCGTCGTCCGCGGTCTCGATGGGCGACACGTTGGCGTAGCCGGCGTTGTTGACGATCACGTCGACGCGCCCGAAGGCCTCGCGGGCCTCCGCGAGCGCCGCGCGGACCGCGTCGGGGTCGGTGACGTCGAGGGCGATCGGGCGGACCCGGTCGCCGTACTCGGCGACGAGGTCGGCGAGGGACTCGGGGCGGCGGGCCGTCGCTGCGACGGTGTCGCCGGCCTCGAGGGCCGCGCGGACGAGGGCGCGGCCGAAGCCGCGCGAGGAACCGGTGATGAACCATGTCTGCTGCATGACAGTTAGTACAACACCGTTCTCTTAATAGCGCAACCGTGTTGCGCTAGACTGCTCGCGTGACGTCGACCACCTTCCAGCGTGCGCGCAGCGCCGAGGCCAAGCGGGCCCGTGAGGCCGCGATCCTCGACGCCGCGCGCCACCTCGCGTCCGAGCGCGGCATCCGCGAGATCACGCTCACCGACGTCGCGGACGCCGTCGGGATGCACAAGTCCGCGCTCCTGCGGTACTTCGAGACGCGCGAGGAGATCTTCCTGCGGCTCACCGCCGACGGCTGGCGCGAGTGGGGCCCTGCGCTGCGCGCCGAGCTCGCGCGCGACGACAGCCCGACGCCGTCGTCGGTCGCGAGCGCCTACGCGCGCACGCTCGCCGCGCGCGGCCCGTTCTGCGACCTGCTCGCGCACGCGCCGCTCAACCTCGAGCGCAACGTCTCGGTCGAGGCCGTGCGCACGTTCAAGCTCGTCACCCACGACGAGCTCGAGCAGATCGTCGCGGCCACCCGGACCGCGCTCCCGGCGCTCCCCGAAGCCGCCGCGACCGACGTCGTCGCGACCGCGGTCGCCCTCGCCGGGGCGTTCTGGCAGATCGCAACCCCGGGCGAGGAGGTCCTCGCGCTCTACCGCAGCGACCCGCGCCTGGGGCATGCGCTCGTCGACGTCGAGCCGCGCCTCGCCGGCATCCTCACCCGCCTGCTGCGCGGTTCGCTGCCCGGGCACGACGACGGCCCGGCCGGGGGCTGAGCACCCACCCCGACCGGGCCGTCCGTCCGATGGCCGTCAGGCCGTGGCGACCGCGAACACGTGCAGGTCGCCGCCGCTGACCGTCTCCGGCAGCGTGACGCTCTGCAGCTGCTTGCCGGCCTGCAGGGCGATGGGGGCGGACGCGAAGATGTCCGTCACCACCGGGTCCTTGCCCTGGCCCGCCTGGTCGCGGTAGGCCGTCTTCAGCGCGATGACGTTCCCGAACTGCGGGGAGCCGCCACCGCCACCGAGGGTCCAGTCGCTGAACCCGAGGGTGGCCTGCTGCGTCGTGCCGTCCGTGTAGGTGAGAGTCACCGTGCCGGACGCCTGGCCCTCGCTCGCGCTCCCGAGGAACGAGAGCTTGGTCGCGCCCTGCGACGTCGCGCTCAGGTCGAGGACCTGGTCGCCGCCCCCCGCCACGACGTTGTCGGGCGAGCCCGGTGCCACGTCCGGCCAGACGAAGTCGAACCCGTTCGCCGACACCGTGCCGCCCGGCGTCGCACCGGCCGCCGCGAGCGCCGGCGCCGAGTAGCTCCAGCCCTCGCCGTCGAAGTTCGCCTTCGGGTCGTCGTCCGAGGCGGAGATGCCGCGGTTGTTGACGTACCAGCTCAGCGTGCCCTTCGTCCCGACCGTCACCGTGATCGGTGCCGCGGCGATGCGCGTCCCGTCCTGCGCCGTCGCCGTGACGGGGAGCGTGTAGACGCCGGGCTCGGCGTCCTTCGCCGCCGTCACGGTGACGTCCGCCGTGACCGACCCGGAGCTCGGCACGGTGACCGTGCTCTTCGCCGGGGAGATGGTCAGACCGTCCGCGCTCGCCACGCTCCAGGCGACCTGCACCTGGCGGCCGGTCATGGTCGAGAGCTTGAGCGACGTCGTCGCCGACGTGCCCGGCTCGACCTTGACCGACGGATCGGTCGCCCGCACGAAGGCCGGGATCTCGCCGTCGCGGAACGACGGCGGAGCCTCGTGCGCCGCAGCGCCCCACGAGGTGTCGGGCGTCGACGACAGCGTGTAGTCGAGCTCGCCGCCGCCGGTCGCGATCTTCGCCGGCACCCAGGGCCGGTTCGAGGGCGCACCCTTGACCTTGAGGTTCGCGACGTACTTCGCGCTCGCCGACGCCTCCGGCGCGTTGACCGTGATGGTCTTGCCGGAGCCCGTGTGCACGACGGCCCGCGGGAACAGCGGCGCGGTGAGGACGAGGTCCGCACGCGTCGGGTTCTGCGGGTACATGCCGAGCGCCGACCACACGTACCAGGACGACATGGTCCCCGCGTCGTCGTTGCCGGGGATGCCGCCGGGCTTCGTCGTCCAGAGCTGGTCCATCTCGGCGCGGACCGTCTCCTGCGTCTTGTACGGCGCGCCGACGTAGTCGTAGAGGTACGGCGCGTTGATGTCGGGCTCGTTGGTCGCGTCGTACTTGGTGTCGTCCCTGGCGGAGAGGTCGAACGTGCCGTCGGCGTTCCGGAAGAAGCCGTCGAGCCGGTCGACCATGGCCTGGTTGCCGCCCAGCGCGGACGCGAGGCCCGCGATGTCCGAGTAGACCATCCAGGTGTAGCGCGCGCTCGACCCCTCGACGAAGCCGGAGCCGGTCGACGGGCTGAAGCTCGCGCCCGCCCAGGTGCCGTCGGCGGAACGGTTGCGCATGTAGCCGCCGTCCGCGGTGGCGTCGGGGTCGAACACGTTGGTCCAGCCGCCCGAACGGTCACGGAACGTCGCCGCGGTCCGCTGGTCGCCCAGGGCGGCGGAGAGCTCGGCGATGCCGGCGTCGGCCGCCGCGTCCTCGAGGGTCTCGGCCGCGCCGCCCCAGCAGTGGCAGTCGTCCGCGGGGACGTACCCGATCTTCAGGTACTGGTCGAGAGCCGGCCGCTGGCCGACGCACTCGACGTTGCAGCCCGCGCTGCTGGCGTCGTTCGCGGTCGGGACGGTCGCCGCGGTGACGAGGGACTCGAGCGAGCCCTTGACGTCGAAGTCCCGCGCGCCGAACGCGTACATGCCCGCGAGCGCCGCGGCCGACGGGTCGCCGGACATGACGCTCGTCTTCATGTTCTCGAGGAGCCACCGGTCCCACTCGCCGCCCCGCTGGTCGGCGTAGTTCTTGAGGGACTGGGCGTAGTCGCTCGCCACCTGCGGGTTGAGCAGCGCGAGGAGCTGCACCTGGCCGCGGTACTGGTCCCAGCCGGAGAACGTGCCGTACTGCTGGTCCTGGTACTTCTTCGTGACGCTGTGGACCTTGCGGTCGCCGCCGAGGTACCGGCCGTCGACGTCGCTGGTCAGCGTCGGCTCGAGCATCGCGTGGTAGAGCGCGGTGTAGAACGTCGTGCGCTGGGCGTCGGTGCCGCCGCCGACCTGCGCGGCGTTCAGCGCCTTGTCCCACTGCGCCACCGCGGCGTCGCGGGTCTGGTCGAACGTCTGCGCGGCCGGGTTCTCGGCCTGGAGGTTGAGCTCCGCGTTCTCGGGGCTCACGTACGAGATCGCGACCTTGACCTGGACCTTGTCGGTCCCCGCGGGGAACGTCACGTACGCGCCCGAGCCCTTGCCGGCGACGGGGTTGCCGCTCGACGAGTAGCCCGTCCCGCCCGACGCCGACGTCGAGCCGGGCGTGAGGGTGCCGTCCTTCCAGGTCCCCTCCGACGCGAACGCGGTGTCGAAGTGGGCGGTGAAGTAGAGGGTGTAGCCGTCGTGGCGGTTGTTGCCGCTCTGCGGGCCGCAGAAGTTCCCGGCGGAGATCGAGCCGGTGACGACGTGGTTCTGGGTGTCGACCTTGACGGTCGCGTCGGCGCTGCCGGACTCCGCGTTCGACGTGCGGAACAGCATGCTCGCGGACTTGCCTGCGGGGTAGCCGAACTCGCCGGTGCCCGTGCGCGCCGTCGTCGTGAGGCTCGCGCTGGCACCGCTGTCGAGGGTGACGGCGTAGGACCCGGCCGTCGCCTTCTCGTTCGCGTGCGAGAACGTGCTCGCGTAGGTGGCGTCCTTGGTGTCCGCGCTGGGCGACGAGGTCACGTCGCCCACGACCGGCATGATCGGGATGTCGCCGTTAGCGCCCGAGCAGCCCACCCCGTTGAGGTGCGTGAGGCTGAAGCCGCGGATGCGGGTCGCGTCGTAGCGGTAGCCGCCGGGCGCCGGGTTGGACGCCTGGTTTCCGGTCGAGGTCTGCGGGCTCCAGGCCAGCATGCCGAACGGCACGACGGCGCCCGGGTAGGTGTTGCCGGCGTTCGACGTCCCGATGATCGGGTCGACGTACGTCGCGGGGTCGGTGACGAGCGGCGGGGTGGGGCTCTTCGCCGCCTGCGCCGGTAATGCCGTGAAGGCCCCGGTGAGCAGCGCTGCGGCTGCTCCGGAGGCTGCGAGGACGCGCCATGCGCGACGTCCCGGCAAGGGGTGGTGCACCATCGTCGGTCTCCTGCCCTTCGTGCGGTGAGGTGTTGACGCACTACGGGCCTGACATCGCTGGCTGACAGCGTTGTCCAAGCCTCTAGGTGTCTATCCCGCGCCATTGCCCGGTGTCAAGGATCGACCGCGTGTCGCGGCCGCGCGCCCGGCGCGTCGCCGACGACGACGGCCCCGCCGCGCAGGTGCGGCGGGGCCGTCGAGGCTGGGTGTGCGCAGGAGCGGGCCCGCGCCGTCGGGGCTACTCGGTGACCGCGGCGGCCACGAGCTCGTCGCGGACGGCGTCGGGCGCGTCGGCCACGGGGGCCTCGGGCGTCCGGCCGCGGCGCGGGATCAGCAGGACGACCAGCGCCCCGGCCGCCGCAGCGGCAGCGCCGATGACGAAGCACAGGCGGAACGCGCCGTGCGTCGGGATCTCGGGCGTGCCGGGGGCGAGGACGAACGTCTGGCTCGTGAGGACCACGGCCATGACCGCACCGGCGACCGTCGTGCCGATCGACCGCATGAGGGTGTTGACCGAGACGCTCGATGCGGCCTCCGCCGCGGGGACGTTGGTCAGGATGAGCGTCGGCATGGCCGCGTACCCGATCCCGACGCCCGCGCAGACGATGCACGAGGCGATGAGAAGCTGCCACGGCGCGTTCGTCATGAAGACCGCGACGACGTATCCCGCCGACAGGACGAACGCGCCCGTCGCGAGCGTGATCCGGCCACCGAAGCGCGTGAGGAGCTTCGCGGAGACGGGCGAGAACAGCATCATCATGAGACCGCCGGGCGCGAGCCACAGGCCCGCCTGGAGGATCGTCTGGCCGAGGCCGCCCGCAGCCTTCGGCAGCTCGAGGAGCTGGGGCACCACGATCGACTGCGCCATCATGCCGAAGCCGATGAGCACCGCGGCGATGTTGGTCAGCAGGACGGGGCGCTTGCCCATGGTGCGCAGGTCGACCAGCGGGTCGTCGTGGCGCTTCTCGAACCAGCCCCACAGCAGCAGGACGACGACGCCACCGCCGATCATGCCGACGGTCGAGGCCTCGCCCCAGCCCCAGTCGTTGCCCTTCGAGACGCCGACGAGGACGCCGACGAGGCCGATGGCCAGCCCGATCGCACCCACGAAGTCGATGCGCCCGGGGTGCCGGTCGTGGGTGTTGGGGAGGAACGCCAGGGACAGCAGGGTCATGGCGACGGCGAGCACCGTGGAGACCCAGAACAGCGCGTGCCAGTCGTGGTCCTGGGCGATCCAGGCGGCGAGCGGCAGGCCGAGCGCGCCGCCGACGCCGAGCGTGGCGGACACGCCCGCGACGGCGCCGTTCACCATCTGCGGCGGCGCGACCTCACGCACCATCGAGATCGCGACGGGGATGTAGCCCATCGCGATGCCCTGGAGCACGCGCCCCACGAGGACGATCGCGAGGCTGTCGGAGAGGGCGCAGACGAGGGAGCCGGCGACGAGGATCGTCGCGGCCGTGACGAGGACCGGCTTCTTGCCGACGAGGTCGGCCAGGCGTCCGACCAGCGGCATCGCGACGCCGCCGCCGAGGAGCGTGGCGGTCACGACCCACGACGCGTTGCTGACGCTCGTGTCGAGGAGCTGCGGAAGCTCCGACTGGATGGGGATGACGAGGGACTGCATCAGCGCGGCGCAGAGGCTGCTGAACAGCAGCACCGCGATGACGAGCACCGCGCGGTCGCTACGACGCGCGGTGCCGAGGGCCGGCGAGCTCACGGGCGTCTCCTTCTGAAGGCATGGATGTGCAAGATACACAACGTTGAATGACATGTATGCTACCTACATATCCGTTCGAAGCCAAGGTATGCGCCCAGGAGGGGACATGACCGCCAGTCGACAGGCCGTTCCGACCCGCTACCAGCGGACCGGACAGCTCACCCCGGGCACCCGCGTCGCCTCCGCGCTGTTCCACCTCGACCAGCACCGCCGCGCCGTCGAGAACCACGGCCCCCTCAACGTCGCCGACGGCCGGCTCCTCTGGCTCTTCAGCGACCGCACGCCGCGCACCCTCCGCCAGATCGCGGACGAGCTCAACCTCGAGCAGTCCACCGTCAACCGCCAGGTCAACGGCGCGCACCAGGCGGGGCTCCTCGACCGGCAGCGCGACCCGGACCGCGGTGCCTACGTGTTCCAGGCCAGCGAGGCCGGCCTCGCGCGCTTCGAGGAGGCCGTCGCCTCGTCGCTCGGCCAGTACGACGACGCCCTCGCCGCCCTCGGCCCCGGCGAGGCCGCGCAGCTCGTCGAGCTGCTCGGGAAGTTCGTCACCGCGTACGGCGAGGTCGTCGAGGGGTCGGCCCCGCGCCGGTAGCGCGCGCTGCCCGCGCTCAGGTGCGCAGGACGCTCTCGTCCTGCGTGAGCTCACGGTCGACGACGACGGTCCCGCCCACGAGCGCGGACCGCACCGCGTCGACGTCGGCGCCGTCCTCGGACGCGAGCACGACGGCGGAGGTGCCGCGCGCCAGGACGTCCTCGATCTCGTCCGCGACCCGCCCGTCCATCCCGACCTCGAGGTCGAGGCCGTCGCCGGCCGCGTAGGCGGTGCCGCGCGACGACCCGAAGCCCATGCCGATGATGCCCTGCAGGTAGTCCTTGCCCACCTCGCGCATCGACGTCCGGCCCTCGTGGAGCGCGAGCGTCGGCCGCTTGTCGCCGGCGAGCCAGGTCACCACGCCCCGGCGCACCCCCGGTCGGTCGGGAAGGGCCCGCGCCGCCTCCCGTGCGCCGTCGGGCGTGTCGAAGCGCCAGACCGTCATCCATGCCATGCCGTCACCCCTGCGTGTCGTGCGCGAGGACGGGCGGCACCGCCCGCCGCGGTCAGCCTGGCGGAGCCGACACCGCAGGTCAATGCCCCGCACGCCTCACTCAGTGATCTTGAAGTACTCGTCACGACTGACCTTGCGGAGCCCGTCCACGCCGGGCGCGAAGAGCTTCTCGGTGCCCGGTCCCTTCGGGAGCCACTCGTAGCGCTCCGTCCTCGACTCGTGGCTCGGCCGCTTCAGCTCAGGGAGCTGGTAGTCGACGTCGAACTGGCTCAGGACGGGGAGGCGAGTGTCCGGGTCGAAGCACACACGCCAGCTCCAGGCACCACTCGCACCCCTGTCGGCAGGGATGCCTGGACCGCCGTCGACGATCGCCTGGTCCCCCTTGCCGGCCATCCGCAGGCAGACGGCGGCCCGCCCGTCGACCGGCGACGTGCTCGGGCCCGACGTCGTGACACCGGGCGCAGCGGCGATCTCCTTGGCCGCCGCCAGCGCCTTCCCGATCTCCTCGGCGAACTCCGCGATCTGGTCCGGGAGCGACGGCACGGCGAGCTTGCCCGTCGTCTTCGCGGCCCACGGGAACGTCGAGTACACGCCCGCGACCGGGTCGATGTACCAGTACGTCATCCGCCCGTCGGTGCGCCCCCGCACGGCGACCTTGAGCTCCTCGACGCCTCGGTGCTCCGGCGGGCCGTCGCTGTCCATCGGTGTGATCACAGTCCACCGGGTGGCGTGGCCGTCGCCCGCGTCGATGTCACGGTCGACACCGTTCGACGACTTCTTCTCGCCCGGGTGCTTGATCCACCCGGACTTCGTCGTCACGAGGACGAGGTCCGCCAGGTCGACCTCGTGGAAGGCACGTTGCGCTCGCGTCACGTACGCGACCACCTTGCCCGTGGCGGCCCCCTGCGACGTCACGGGTGGCGCGGACGCCTCCGCCGACGCCTCAGGCGCGTCCTTGGCCGAGGTCGCCGCGGCCGGGGGCGCGGCCTCGGGCGCGGCGCCGTCGTCGGGGGCGAGGACACCCGAGACGACGAGCCCCGCGGCCGCGACGGCTCCCACGCCCGCGACGCCCCAGGCGCCGACCCGCGCCCGTCGCCGGCGGGTGAGGCCGCCGGGGACGAACGCGTCGGACCGGTCGTGGACCCGGTCGAGGAGCCGCTCCAGGTCGAGCCCGTCCTCTTCGTCGAACCGCTCGATCATGCCGTCGCTCCTTCCCGGCGAGGCCACAGCCCCTCGCGCAGCTGCTCCACGGTGGCCGCGGTGACGGCCGCCTCCTCCTCGTAGGCGCGGGCCAGCCGCGCCTTGGCTCGCCGGGCGCGCACGGACGCCGTGTTGGGCCGGCAGCCGAGCGCCGTCGCGAGCTCAGGGATCGACAGCCCCTCGCCGAGCAGCAGCCGGATCACCTCCTGATCCTGCTCGGAGAGCCGGCCCAGCAGGCGCCGGACGGCGTCCCGCCCGACGACGTCTCCCGCGTGGTCCGGGAGCGCGGCCGGGCTCGCCCCTGCGACGCGCCGGGCGAGCTCCGCGCGCCGGGAGCCGGCGCGCAGCTGGTTCGCCATGACGTTGCGGGTCACGCGGAGCAGCCAGCCGAGCTCGTGCTCGGGGATCTCGCCGATCCGACGCCACGCGACGACGAACACCTCGCAGACGACGTCCTCGGCGTCCGCCGGGGCGAGCCGGGTCCGTGCACAGCGGTAGACCGCCCGGGCGTGCGCGCGGTAGAGCGTGTCGAGCCGCTCTCGCGCCACGTCGCGCGGGGGTGACGTCATGGTGGTGCTCCGTCCTGTCACGAGGGCGGGCACCGTCGGTCGCGCCCACGACCGTGTATGTCCGGCAGGCCCGCCAGGATGACAGGCGGCGCACAGAAAAGTTCGCCCGGCCGTCGCCGGGCGCAGGAACGCGAGGCGCCCGGTGCTCCCGGACGCCCCGCGTTCGTGTGGTCAGGTCACTTGGTGAGCTGGAAGTACCGGTCCCGGCTCACCTGCTGCAGGCCCTCGAGGTCGGGGGCGACGAGCTTCTCCGTGCTCGCGTTCCGCGGCAGCCACGCGTACCGGGTGGTGTGCGTGCTGTAGCTCGGCGTCTTGAGCTCTGCGAGCTGGTAGTGCGTGCTGTACGTGTGCAGCACCGGGAGCTGCGTCTCCGGGTCGAAGCAGGTGCGCGACGACCAGTCGACGACGTCGGTCCGCACGTTCTTGCCCATCGCCTTGAGGGCCTTCTGGTAGCTCTTCACCGCCTGCTCGGCCGTCGAGCCGCCCTTGCCCTTGGTGGCGCCCCACCCGACCGACGTGACGCCGTCGCCCTTCATCCGGAGGCACACGGCCTCCTTGCCGTCGATCGTCGTCGTCGTCACGGGGGAGCTCGTCACGCCCTTGAGGGCAGCCATCTCCTCCACAGTCTCGAGTGTCCGGCTCACCGTCGCGACGTAGTCCTTGATCTGGTCCGGGACCGACGGGTCCCCGTCGCCGACGGACCACGGGAACTCGGCGTAGACGCCCTTGCGGGGGCTGACGTACCAGTACGTCATCCGCCCGTCCTCGGCACCCGGGATCGCCTTCTTGACCTCCTGGTCGCCGGTCATGTCGGTCCCGACCTGCCCGTCGAGCTCCTTGACGTCCGTCCAACGGCTCGCCGAGCCGTCGCCGGCGAGGACCTCCCGCGTGCTCGTCGTGTCCATCTTCGCGTCGTCCGGGTGCTTGATCCCGTCCGTCTCCTCGGACGACACGATCATGTCCTTGAGCGCGAGCCGCGCCACCGCGCTCCTCGCCTTCTTCACGTAGACGACGGTCTCCGCGGTGACACCCCCCTGCGGTGTCGCGGCGGACGCCGCCGCGTGGGGCGTCGTCGTCGCGGGCACGTGAGGCGCGGCCTCAGGCGAGGTGCCGCCGTCCGGAGTGAGGACGCCGGAGACGACGAGTCCCGCGGCGGCGACCGCACCGATGCCCGCGACACCCCAGGCGCCGACTTGGACCCGCCGCTGCCGGGTGAGCCCGCCCGGTGCCTTGCCGTCCGTGTTCCCGTGGATCCGACCCAGGAGGCCGTCGAGGTCGAGCCCGTCCTGCTCGGCACCGGGCATGCGGCTCGCGTCCTTCCGCAGCCGCTCGATAGGGTCGCTCATGCTGTCGCTCCTTCTTCACGGGGGCTCAGGGCCCCCGAGGTCTGCTGCGGCGCCACCGGGCGCCCTTCCTCCTCGTAGACGCGGGCCAGCCTGGCCTTCGCGCGCCTGACCCGGGCCGACGCCGTGTTCGGGCGGCAGCCCAGAGCGGTCGCCAGCTCGGGGATCGACAGGTCCTCCAGGACCAGCAGCCGCAGGACCTCCTGGTCCCGTTCCGGCAGCCGGCCCAGCACCCGCTCCACGGCGTCCCGCCCGACGACGTCGCCCGCGTGGTCGGGCAGCGTCCCCTCGCCGAGGCCCGCGACCCGCTGGGTGAGCGCCGCACGCCGGGAGCCCGCCCGCAGGTGGTTCGCCATGACGTTCCGCGTCACCCGCAGCAGCCAGCCGAGCTCGTACTCGGGGATCTCGCCGATCCGCCGCCACGCGACCACGAACACCTCGCACACGACGTCCTCGGCGTCGTCGGGCCCGAACCGTGCCCGCGCGCACCGGTAGACGGCCCGCGCGTGGGCCCGGTACAGCGCGTCGAGCCGTTCGTTCGCCTGGTCGAGCGGTGGTGACTTCATGTCTCGCTCCGTCCTGTCGAGGGCGGGCGCCGCGTTCGGTGCCCCCGTACAGGTATGTCCGGCAGGAGGCCTCAGGATGACAGGTGGAACGCAACCGGCCGCGTGCGAACCCTTGACAGACCTGGGACCGTGAGGGCATGACACTCACGTTCAGCGGTGCGGTGTTCGACAGCGCGGACCCGGCGACGGTCGCGGACTTCTGGGGCCAGGCGCTCGGCTGGTCGGGGCGCGAGTCCGGCGAGCGCGGCGAGGCGGTGATCTACCCGCAGGAGGGCGAGACGGTCTACGGCCCGCCGAGCCTCGTCTTCCAGCCGGTCCCGGAGGGCAAGGCCGTGAAGAACCGGCTGCACCTCGACTTCGGCTCCACCGACCAGGCCGCCGACGTCGCCCGGCTCGAAGGCCTCGGGGCGCGGCGGGTCGACGTCGGGCAGGGCGACGACAAGACCTTCGTCGTCATGGCCGACGTCGAGGGCAACGAGTTCTGCGTCCTCGGCGACTGACCTCCGGCCGCGGCTGTCGTCGCGACCTGCGGGACGGCACTTCGGCGCGTCAGCCCTCCGAGGGGACCAGGCGGAGCGTCACGGCAGTGACGTCCGGCCCGACGACGGTCCCCACGATCGCGGGCCCGTGCCGGTCGTACTTGGCGTGGTAAGCGGCGTCGACGGCGTCGTGGAGCGCGGCATCGGCGGGCTCGAAGGTCACGTCCTTGTCGACGCCGCCGGCGCGCACCCGGCCGCGCCCCGACGCCTCCGCGCGGCGGAACCACCCGTTGCGAGGACCGTAGGCGGAGCGCACGAACAGGTCGTCACCGGACCGCACGACCCAGATCGTCACGAACGGCCGCAGCGTGCCGTCCGCGCGGTAGGACGACACCTCCAGCTCCTCTGCGGCTCCGATGCGGTCCAGCTCGTCGGTCGTCCAGGCCATCGTGGCGCTCCCTCGTCGGTCGGTGTCCCCGTCCAGCGTCACGGCCGGGCCCCGGCCGCGCATCTCAGCCGAGCAGCGGCAGCTCGCGCCGCACGGTCGCGGCGGACGACGCCGCGAGCTCCCCGACCCGGTCGGGCCTCCGGTCGAGCGCCCACCGGACGACGTCGAGCGCGTGGAGCACCGCGAGCGAGCTGACGGCCCGCGCCGCCTCGTCGGGCGCGGTGCCCGTCTCCTCGAGGACCGCGCTCAGGACCTCGGCCCACGCCACCGCGGACACCGGCGTCTCCTCGTCGTCCGTCACGTGCCAGCGGCGGACGACCTCGAGGTCGGCCCAGGGCGTCGGACCGGCCTGCGCGCAGCCCCAGTCGAGGACGACGTACCCGCCGTCGGGCGCGGTCACGAGGTTGCGGTGGCACAGGTCCCCGTGGACGAGCCCCTGCCGGAGGCCGAGGTCGTGGACCGACGCCACGACGTCGCGCAACCGGCCGCGGTCTGCAGGGTCGTAGACGCCGAGGCCGGGAAGCGGGTCGTCGGGGCCGAGCGCGCCGAGGTTGTAGGCGAGGTGCGCGGCCCACGAGGCGTCCAGGTCGCGCCCGAACCGCGAGAAGATCCCGTCCGGCGCGTCGTCCGTCGGCACCCGGGCGAGCTGCGCGGCGACCGTCCCGACGGCGCGCCACCCGGCCAGGTCGTCGGCGGCCGTCGGCACTCCGGCGACGTGCTCGACGACGAGCACCGACACCCCGTCGACGTGCGTCCGCGCGACGACCGGCGCCGTCCGGATCCCGACGCGTGCGGCGGCGTCCGCGCACCAGGCCTCGACGTCGAACGGGTCGTCCCCCCGGCGTGCGGCGTCCCGCGTGAACCGCACGACGACGTCCGCGCCGTCGGACCGGACCCGCACCGCGTGGTTCTCGTTGCCACCCGCGAGCGCCACGGCCGTCCCGTCACCGAGCCCGAGCCCGCGGACGACGCGGCGCGCGAAGCCCTCGACGTCCTGCTCGGGCGCGGTGGTGGGAGGCACGGGGTCACGCTATCGGCCGGTTAGGGTCGGCGGGTGCGTCCCCGCCTCGTGCTCCTGCTCGTCGCGCTCGCGGTGGTGCTCGCGGGGCTCGGCGCCCGCGCGCTCCTGCCGTCCGTGCTGGGCGGCCCGGCCGGCGACGCGCTGTACGCGACGCTCGTCGTCGTGCTGGTCGCGCTGGTCCGCCCGACGACGCCGGTCTGGCTCGCGGCCACCGTCGGGTTCGGCTTGTGCGTGCTCGTCGAGCTGTTCCAGCTCACGGGGGTGCCGGCCACGCTCGCCGCGCACTGGCCGCCGGTGCGCCTGGCGCTGGGCACGACGTTCGCTGCGACGGACCTGCTCCGCTACGCCGTGGGCGCGCTCGTCGGCGGGCTGGCCTGCGCGCCGGTCACGGCTCGCGCGCGTCGTACCGCGCCTGGTTCCGCTCGACGTCCGGGTCGTGCTGCACTGCCCACTCCGCGAGGGTGACGGCAGGCTCGATCAGGGTCCGACCGAGCGCGGTCAGCTCGTAGTCGACGCGCGGTGGCACCTCGGCGTGGACGGTCCGCGAGACCAGCCCGTCGCGCTCGAGGTGCCGGAGCGTCAGGGTGAGCATCCGCTGCGAGACTCCCGGGATCCGGCGCTGCAGCTCGGTGAACCGCAGGCGGCCGCCGTCGAGGGTGGCGACCACGAGCAGGCTCCACTTGTCCCCGATGCGGTCGAGGATGCGGCGGATCGCGCGACCGCCGTCCCCGCGGATCAGGCATGTCTTCTCGTAGCCGGCCACCGCTCTCCCGTCGTCGGGCACACCGGTGTGCCTTTTGTAGGTCGTCTGCCGGTCACCGATCATGTGCTTGCTTACCTACAGTAACCGTGGAGGTCGTGATGGAGATCGCGTACTGGGTCCTGGCCGGCGTGCTCGCCGTGTTCTACCTCTACTCCGGCCTGCTGAAGCTCGTCCGCAGCAAGGAGCAGCTCGCGCCGATGATGGGGTGGGTCGACACCGTCCCGATGCCGGCAGTCCGACTGATCGGGGCCGCCGAGGTGCTCGGCGCCGTCGGGCTCGTGCTGCCGCCGCTGACAGGGGTCGCTCCCGCGCTGGCGGTCGTCGCGGCCGTGGGTCTCGTCGTGCTCCAGGTCTTCGCGACGGCGCTGCACCTCGCGCGCGGCGAGACCAGGCAGATCGGCCTGAACCTCGCGCTCCTGGTGCTGGCCGCCGTCGAGGTCTGGCTCGCGACGATCTGGTGACCCGGCTGCGGCGTCGACCGCCGCGCGACGCCGTGAGCTCTCCGACGGCGGGGTGGTGCGGCGACCGTCCCGCCGGGTGACCACGGGCTCGCCCCCGGGGGTCGGCCAGGGTGGGGCACGGGCGCGACCGGGGGCACGTCACCGCGAGGGTGGAACCACCGCCGGGAACCGCCCGGCCGCACCTGAGGAGCCCGCCATGACCACCGTCCGTTTCCACCTCGTCTCGTCGCTCAGCGCCCCCGAGGTGATGGAGATCCTCACCGACTTCAGCAGCGCCCGCCCCGACGCGTGGCCCACCATCGACGCCGAGCACTTCGAGGTCCACGCGATCGGCGCCGACTGGGCCGAGGTCACCGAGGGGACGGCGTCCGCCTGGGAGCGGGCCCGCTACGAGTGGGACACCGAGAAGGGCCGCGTCGAGATCACGACGCACGACTCGAAGGTCTTCGGCCCCGGGGGCGGCTGGGTGTTCCAGCTCTCCGCGGTCGAGGGCGGCACCCGGGTCGACGTCGAGCTCACGCGCACGCCCCAGGGGACCAAGCGCATGCTCCTGGCCGCGCTGCTCCCGCTCGTGGCGCCGTCGTCGCTGCGCAAGTCGTTCGCCCGGCCGCTCCAGGCCGCGTGAGGACGCTCCCCCCGTCGGTTACCTCGACTCCCCCGGGCCCGTCATCCCCCACGACGGCACCGGATGGGAGAAGGTAACGGCGTGAGGGACACCGGCACGGACACGGTCGCGGAGGCGTTCGAGGAGCAGCGGGGCAGGCTGGTGGCGGTCGCGTACCGGATGCTCGGCTCCCACGCCGACGCCGAGGACGCGGTCCAGGAGGCGTGGCTGCGGCTCAGCCGTCAGGACGCCGACGGCATCGACAACCTCGCGGGCTGGTTGACGACCGTCGTCGGCCGGATCTGCATCGACACGCTGCGGACCCGGCGGACCCACCCGGAGTCGGCCGCCGGCGAGCTGCCGGAGCCCGTGGTGACCGAGGACGTGGACGGGCCCGAGGAGGGCGCGGTGCTCGCCGACTCGGTGGGGCTGGCGTTGCTCGTCGTCCTCGACACGCTCCGCCCCGACGAGCGCCTGGCGTTCGTCCTGCACGACCTGTTCGGAGTCCCGTTCGACGAGATCGCCCCGGTCGTCGACCGGTCGACCGACGCGACGAAGATGCTCGCCAGCCGCGCGCGACGCAAGGTGCAGGGCACCCCGCAGCCCGCGGACCGGCGTCGGCAGCGGGAGGTCGTGGACGCGTTCCTCGCGGCGTCGCGCGCCGGCGACTTCGACGCGCTGCTGCGGGTGCTCGACCCCGACCTGAGGTGGACGCGCCACACGAGCCACGGCACGATCGTGAAGGTCGGCGCCGAGGCGCTCGCCGCCCAGGCGCGACGCGGGGCAGACGCCCGCTTCACGGCACGACGCGTGCTCGTCGACGGCACGCCCGGCCTCCTGGCCTGGGGCCCGACGGGCCGGCCTCTGGCCCTCATGACGTGCACCGTCGTCGGGGACCGGATCACCGAGATCGTCTCGTTCATGGACCCGAAGGTGCTCGAGTCCATCGACCTGCCTGCGGGGGACGCCTGAGCCGGCTCAGCGGGGCAGGACGTCCGCGAGCGCCGTCGCGACCAGGCGTCGCACGCGCTCGAGGTCGGGGGCGCCGTCGTCGGGACCGCCGGACGCGCTCGCGAACAGCAGGTGCCCGCCGCCGACGAGGGCCAGCGTGAGCGTGTCGACGTCGGCTCCGGGCGCGACCCGCCCCAGGTCGCGCTCGCCCACGAGATAGGCGGCGACGGCGCCGGCCACGGGCGCGAGGATCGCGACGCCGCCGCCGGGCACCGCGGCCCGCAGGCGCGCGCGCAGCTCGTCGCGGAAGGTCACGAGCGGGACGATCGCGAGCGGCACGGGCCCGAACAGCGTGACCAGTGCGGCCGCGAGGTTGTCGACGACCGCCCCCGTCCCGACGGACGCGCGCAGGACCTCGGCGTCGCGCTGCAGCCGCGCCTCCTGGTCGAGGACGAGCGCCACGAGGAAGCCGTCGAAGTCGTCGAAGTGCCGGTGCAGCACGCCCTTGGCGCATCCGGCCTCGTCGGTGACGGCTCGGCTCGTCAGGGCGGACGGCCCGTCGCGGAGGAGGATGCGCTCGGCGGCGTCGAAGAGCTGCTGGCGGGGGTCGCTCAGGCGCACGCCGGTGGGCATCGGTCCTCCTCCCGTCGTCGTGACCTGGTCGCAGTCTGTCACCTGCGTGGCCTGCCGTTGCAGGAGTGGGCAAACGCCCACTACCGTGTCGCCATGGCGTCACCCACCGCGCAGCCCGGTCGCCCGCCCGCCCCGATCCACGGTCAGCGCGCGATGGCGGAGTCCTTCGGCACCGACGCCGAGCGCTACGACCGGGCGCGCCCGCCCTACCCGGAGGCCCTGATCGCGGCCGTGGTCGGGGTGCCGCCCGAGGGGCCCGCGCGCGACGTGCTCGACGTCGGCAGCGGCACCGGCATCGCCGCGCGCCAGCTCCAGGCGGCCGGCTGCACGGTCCTGGGCGTCGAGCCCGACGCCCGCATGGCCGCGTTCGCCCGCGAGCGCGGCCTGCCCGTCGACGTCGCAACCTTCGAGGCGTGGGAGCCCGCCGGGCGCTCGTTCGACGCCGTCGTCGCCGCACAGTCGTGGCACTGGGTCGACCCGGCCGTCGGCACCGCCAAGGCCGCGAGCGTCCTGCGCCCCGGGGGCCGGCTGGCCGTCTTCGGTCACGTCTTCGAGCCGCCCGACGACGTCGCGCACGCCTTCGCGGAGGCCTTCCGTCGGGCGGTGCCCGAGTCGCCCTTCGCGGGCGGGTCGGGCCGGAGGCCGGTCGAGGCGTACCAGGCGGGGTACGCGGCCGTCGCGGAGACGGTCCGCGGGACGGGGCTGTTCGAGGCGCCCGAGCACTGGCGGTTCGTCGTCGAGCGCACGTACACGCGCGACGCGTGGCTCGAGCTGCTGCCCACGACCGGCGGCCTGACCCGCCTGGATCCCGACCGGCTCGCGGACGTGCTGGACGCCGTCGGCGCCGCGATCGACGCCCACGGCGGCAGCTTCACCATCCCCTTCACGACCCTCGCCGTGACCGCCCGACGGGCCCGACGGTGACCCCACGGTGTGTGAGATGTCGACTAGATGATGTGTGAGATGTCGACTAGATGATGTGTGAGATGTAGGCTAAGCCGATGGCCAGCGCATACGTCCATCGCCTCTCGGACGTCGCACTCGACTCGCTCCTGACGGGGCTACCCGCAATCGCGATCCAGGGCGCCAAGGGAGTCGGCAAGACCGTGACAGCGCGGCGCCGCTCAGATCGGACCGTACGGTTCGACGTCGCGCAAGAACGGGACGCATTCGCAGCGGGCGCTTTCGACCTTTCGCCACGCGGCACCACCCTGCTCGACGAGTGGCAGCTCTATCCCCCCTGCTGGGACCAGGTTCGCCGTGCGGTCGACGACGGCGCTCCCGCCGGTTCCTTCATCCTGGCAGGGTCGACGGCACCGCCGGGCGCCCGGATCCACTCAGGCGCAGGGCGGATCGTCACGCTGCGGATGCGCCCCCTCTCCATCGTGGAGCGCGGCCTTGCGGACCCCGCTATCGGAATCTCCGACCTCTTCGCGTCGGACGGCACGACTGCGATCCAGGCCGAGACCGACGTCGACCTCGACCGCTACGTCGACGAGATCTTCACGTCCGGTTTTCCTGGCGTACGCGATCTGACAGACGAAGCGCGCGATGCATGGCTCGACGGCTACCTCTCCCACACCGTCGAGAAGGAGTTCGTCGAGCAGGGCACGAGCGTCCGTCGACCAGGCTCGCTCCGCGCTTGGCTGACCGCGTACGCGGCCGCGACCGCCAGCACCGCCACTTACTCGCGCATACTCGATGCGGCAACCGCGGGAGTTTCGACCAAGCCGGCGCGCGACACCACCGTGGTCTATCGCGACGTGCTCACCCGAACCTTCGTGCTCGATCCGGTCGAGCCATGGATCCCTGTGTACAACCCGCTCAAGCGGTTGACGCAAGCACCCAAGCACTTCCTCGCCGACCCGGCCCTCGCGGTCCGCCTCCTCGGGCTCCACCGCGACGACGTGCGTGCAGGAAGGGACACCGGCCGGCTCGACCCACGAAGCGGCTCGATGCTCGGTCCGCTGTTCGAGCACCTCGTCGCGCAGTCCGTCCTGGCTTACGCCGCGACGACGGGCTCGCGCGTGGGACACCTGCGTCAACAGGACGGACGCCATGAGGTCGACCTGATCGTCGAGCGTGGACGGCGTGTGGTGGCGATCGAGGTCAAGCTCGCTGCCGCGGTCGACGACCACGACGTCAGGCACCTCCTGTGGCTCCGCGATCAGCTGGGCGACGATCTCGCCGACGCGATCGTGGTGACCACAGGAAGTCATGCCTACCGCCGGCGGGACGGCGTCGCCGTCGTCCCGGCGGCGCTGCTCGGCCCGTGAACACACAGGATGAGCCGAGCAACGCAGCCTCCGTGAGCCGTCAGTCGTTGTCGCCCACCCGGGTGACGAGCTGGGTCGGGTTGACGAACCGCAGCGCGACGATCAGCAGAACGAGCATCGATCCCGTGTAGATGGTCGCCATCGCGTCGACGGACTGGTTGGCCCGGATCCCCGCCGCGAAGACCGCGTTGTAGAGCGTCACGACGAGCGTGGTGCTCGTCGGACCCGCGGTGAGGAACGTCAGCTCGAACATCCCGACCGTCCGGACGAGCACGAGGATGCTCGCCGCGAGGATGCCCGGGACCAGGAGCGGCGTCAGGATCCGCGTGAACACCGCCGTCGTCTTGGCGCCGCACATCCGGGCCGCGGCCTCGATCTTCGGGTCGATCTGCTCGATGAACGGCGTCATCGTGAGGATCACGAACGGCACCGACGGCACGAGGTTCGCCACGATCACGCCCGAGAGCGTGCCCGCGAGGTGCAGCTTGTAGAGCAGGGTGGCCAGCGGGATGCCGTAGGTGATGGGCGGCACGAGGATCGGCAGGACGAACAGCACCATGAGGAGCCGCTTGCCCGGGAACGTCCGTCGCGCCAGCGCGTACGACGCGGGCACCCCGATCAGCACCGACAGGACGATCACCGCGACGGCGACCTCGATCGTCACGAGGAGCACCGACGACAGCCCGAACTGGCTCCACGCGTCGGTGTACCAGTGCAGCGTGAAGCCCTCGGGCAGCCACGTGCCGAACCACTTGGTGCCGAACGAGTCGACGACGACCGACGCGACGAGCGCGACGAGGTTGAGGAAGAAGAACCCGACGACGACCCACAGGACCGCCGTCCACCACGGGCGACGACGGCGCTCCGGGTCCCCGGTGCGCCCGGTCCGCTTCTCGGCTGCGACTGCGCTCATCAGCCCTTCCCTCCCGTCGCGCCGCGGTAGAACATGCTCCGCCAGGCCAGCACGAGGCCGATGACCACGAGCATGACGGCGGCCATGATCATCGCGATCGTGGAACCCATCGAGTAGTCGAACTGCTGGAACGCCGCCTCGTACGCGGCGATGGAGATCACGCGCGTGGACCCGGTCGGGTCGCCGACGAGCTGCGCGGACGGGAACACCGAGAACGCCAGGACGAACGACAGGATGAACGTCATCGTCAGGCCCGGCATGAGCAGCGGGAGCGTCACCTTCGAGAACCGCTGCCAGGCGCCCGCGCCGAGCGTGGCCGCGGCCCGCTCGAGCGACGGGTCGATGCCCGAGATGTAGGACAGCGTCAGCAGGAACGCGAACGGGAAGCCCGTGATCACCAGCGACAGGAACACGCCGATGTAGTTGTGGATCAGCGCGACCGGGTGGTCCACGAGGTGCAGGTTCATGAGCACCTGGTTGAGCCACCCCGTCGGCCCCGCGTACATGAGGAGGCCCTGCGCCGTCAGGACGGTGCCGAGCGCGATCGGCACCACCAGGAGCGTCGTGACGGTGCGCTTGCCCCGGAACCGGCCCCGCATCGCGTAGGCGATCGGCACGGACACGACGACGTTGAGGATCGCCGCCGGGAGCCCGAGCCGGAGCGTCTTCCAGATCGTGTCCCGCAGGTAGGGGTCGGTGAAGAACTCGCGGTAGTTCGCGAGCGCCCCGCCGCCCTCCTGCGGCGTGAACGAGAGCTGCAGTCCGTAGAGGAACGGGTAGACGAACAGCGCGAGGATGAACAGCGTCGCCGGCACGACGAGCCACAGCGTCCGGTCGATGCCCCGCTCCGCGAGCCGGTGCCGCAGCGACGGCCTCTCCCCCGCCGACGGCGCCGCGACCGCGGCCGGGTCGGCGGCGGTCACACGCCCACCTCGTCGAGCGCGGGCACCGGCTCGGGCGCCGCGGCGAACACGAGCACCCGGTCCGGCCGGACGCCGATCCGGACCTTGTCGCCGGGCGCGACCCGCTCGGGGGTGCGGAAGAAGATCTTCCGCCCGGTCGACGTCGCCCCTTCGACCGCGAGCTCGCGCCCGTGGTACTCGGCGACCTCGACGGTGACGTCGAACGCGTTGTCGCTCTCGTCCCCGACGCGGAAGTCCTCGGGGCGGATCGCCGCCACGACGGCGCCCTCGCGGACGCCGTCGCGGTTGGCCCCCGTGAGGCTCAGGTCGGGACCGTCGACCCGGACGCCGTCCGCGTCCGCGCTGACGGCGGCCAGGTCGAGGAGGTTCCGGTAGCCCATGAACCCCGCGACGTACGCGTTCGTCGGCGACTCGTAGACCTCCGGCGGCGTCCCGACCTGCTGCATGACGCCGTCACGCATGACGACGAGCCGGTCGGCGAGCGACAGGGCCTCCTCCTGGTCGTGCGTCACGTACACGGTCGTGAGGCCGAGGTCCTGGTGGAGCCGCCGGATCTCCGTCCGCATCTCGAGGCGCAGCTTGGCGTCCAGGTTGGACAGCGGCTCGTCCATGAGGACGAGGGGCGGCTGCAGGGCGATCGCCCGCGCGATCGCGACCCGCTGCTGCTGCCCGCCCGACAGCTGGCCCGGCATCTTGTGCTGGTGCTCGGCGAGCTGCACCGTCGCCACGGCCTCGTCGACCCGGCGCTCCAGGTCGGCCTTGGGCAGCTTGCGCATCTTCAGCCCGAAGCCGATGTTCTTGCGCACCGTCATGTGCGGGAACAGCGCGTAGTTCTGGAACACCATGCCGAAGCCCCGCTCCTCCGGCTGGAGGGTGTCGACGCGGCGGTCGTCGAGGTGGATCGTGCCGTGCGTCAGCGGGAGGAGCCCCGCCAGGCAGTTCAGCGCGGTGGACTTGCCGCACCCGGACGGGCCGAGGAGGGCGATGAACTCGTTCCCCCGGATCGTCAGCGACAGGTCCGACAGCGCGTGGTGCTTGCCGTAGGAGTGCCCGACGCGGTCCAGGCGCAGCTCCGCGAAGTGCTGCTCGCTCATGTGTGGTCTGCCTTCTCTGGTCTGGCGGCTCAGTGGGTGCTGCCGACGAGCCGGTTCCACTTGTCGAAAGCGGCGACCTGCTGGTCGGCGGGCAGGGACGTCTCGGTCGGGAACTTCGAGATCCAGTCGTCGTACTCGGACCGGCCGTACTGCTCGATGACCTGCTGGCTCTTCTCCGGCGCCATCGAGAGCGTGACGTCCTTGACGGCCGGGCCGGGGTAGAAGTAGCCGTCGTCGTAGGCGATGGCCTGCTGGTCGGGCTTGAGCATCCACTCGACGAGCGCGAGGTCCGCGGCCACGACGTCGGCGTCGAGGCCCTTGGGGACGAGCGCGTACTGGGCGTCGCTGACCCAGTGCATGCCGTCGAACGCTCCGACCTTCATGGTGTTCGGCACGGTCCCGAGGACGCGGGGGTTGATGTCCCAGCCGGTCGTCGACATGACCATGTCGACCGTGCCGTCACCGAGGTTCTTCATCGTCTCGGTCGTGCCCGACGGGTAGTTCGCCGCGTACTTGTTGAGGTCCTGGAGGAACGACCACGTCTTGTCCCAGCCCTTGTCGGGGTCCTTGGGGTCCGTGTCGCCGAGCAGGTACGGGAGCCCCATGAGCCACGTGCGCCCCGGGCCCGAGTTGGCCGGGTTGGCGTACTGGAACTTGCCGGGGTGCGCCTTGGCCCACGCGAGCAGGTCCGCGGGCGTCTTGGGCGGGTCGGTGACCTTGGCGGGGTTGTACTCGAGCAGCGGGCCCGACGGGTAGTACACAACCTCGACGCCGTACCCGTTCGACAGCTTCTGCATCGCGGCCGCCGGCTCCTGGTAGTTGTCCATGAGACCGGGGAAGCGGTCGTCGAACGCGGGCAGGAGCTGCTCGAGGACGTCCGACTTGATGCCCGCCGACAGCCCGTCCGTGCCGCTGAGGACGAGGCTGATGGTGCTGCCGCCGCCCTGCTGCTGGGCCTTGAGCTTGCCGACCATGTCCGGCGCCGGGGCGCTCGTGTAGGTGACCTTCTTGACGATGTCCGGGTTGGCCTTCACGAAGTTCTCGATCATGCCCTTGGTGAGCTGGAGGTTGCCCGCGACGTCGAGGATGTTGAGGGTCACCGGCGACTTCGGCTTCGTCGGCACCGAGGTGGCGCTCGCGTCCTTGGTGTCGCTGCTGGGCGCCCCGCACGCCGTGAGGGCGAGTGCCAGGGCTGTGAGACCGCTCGCTGCGACGAGCGTCGCGCGAGCCTTCCTGCTGCGTGTCATGTCGTCTCTTCCGATCTGTGGGTGCGTCTTTGCGGTGGGCAGCATCCGGAGATCGGTTGTCACTGTGTCGGCGCTGACCAGCCCCGTCATCACAGCGGTTTGTCCGTTCTGGTGGCAAGCGGTTGCCATGTGTTGCCTCGGCGCCTACGGTGCGTGTGCCGACGACGACGCCGGTGCCAGGTCGAAGGGGACCACCATGGAGCGCTCGCCCACCATCTACGACGTCGCGCGCGCGGCGGGGGTCGCGCCGTCCACGGTGTCGCGCGCGTTCTCGCGTCCGGGCCGGGTCAACGCGGCGACCGCGGAGCGCATCCGGACGGTCGCCGAGGAGCTCGGCTACCGCACGAACCCGCTCGCGAGCGCCCTCCCGACGGGCCGGACCTCGATGCTCGCGGTCGCGAGCTCGGACATCACCAACCCGTACTACGCGGAGATCATCCGGGCCGTGCAGAACACCGCCGCCGAGAGCGGGTACACGTGCCTCATCGTCGACGCGCAGGAGTCCGACCGCCTGGAGCGGGCCGAGCTGGACCGTGCGCTGCCCGTGGTCGAGGGGATCGTGCTCGCCGGCTCGCGGATGTCGAACTCGTCGATCCGCCAGATCGCCAAGCAGCGCCCGACGATCGTCCTCAACCGCGACGTGAGCGACGTCCAGCGCGTCGTCGCCGACCACGCGCAGGCCATGCGGCACGCCGTCGACCACCTCCAGGAGCTGGGCCACGACCAGATCACCTACCTGAGCGGACCCGAGGCGGCGTGGGCCGACGGGATGCGCTGGCGGACCCTGCTGTCGCTCGCGACCGAGCGGGGCCTGCACGTGCAGCACCTCGCGCCCCGCTCACCCACCGTCGCGGGCGGCGTCGCCGCGGCGACCGAGTTCCGGCACAGCCCCACTCGCGCCGTGATCGCCTACAACGACCTCATGGCCATTGGTTTCCTGCGGGGCGCGCTCCGGGCCGGAGTGCGTGTCCCGCAGGACGTGAGCGTCGTCGGCTTCGACAACGTGTTCGCAGCGAGCCTCGTCACCCCGGGTCTCACGACCGTCGCCGCGCCGCTGCGGACGATGGGCTCGGTCGCCGTCAGGAACCTCATCGCGGCGATCGGCGGGGCGCCCGCGAACGTGCACACCCCGGTCACGCTCCCGACGCGGCTCGTGGTCCGCGCGTCCACCGGCGAGCGGCGGCCGCGGTCCGCGCGTCGCCACCGGCGTCGCCCGGCGGCGAGCGTCGCGGCCCCCGCCTCCCGGGCCGAGGTGGTCCCGTCGACGACGGCACCCGCCCGGCTCACGTCGTCCTGAGACACTGGGTGGGTGGCAGCCGGCGACCACGTGCAGGCGTGGCGGCCTCGGGTCCCCGGGGTCGCCGAGGTGCTGCACGCCGCCTGGCGTGACCACGCCTACCCGTCGCACACGCACGACACGTGGACGCTGCTCGTCGTCGACCACGGGCTCATCGGCTACGAGCTCGACCGCCACGGGCACGCCGCGCCGCGGTCGGGCGTGACGATCCTGCCGCCCGGCGTCGTCCACGACGGGCGCCCGGCGACGTCGGCGGGGTTCCGCAAACGCGTCGTGTACCTCGAGCAGGGCGCGTTGGCAGGCCGGCTCGTCGGCGCGGCGGTCGACGCCCCCCTCGTCCCGGACGCCACGCTCCGCGAGCAGGTGTCCCGGCTCGACCGGGCGCTCGTCCGGGACGACGACCTGGAGGCGGAGTCGCGGCTCGCGCTCGTCGTCGAGCGGCTGACGTGGCACCTCGCGGGGCGCCCCGACCTCCCGGCGCAGCCCGTGCCCGCCGTCGTCGCGCGCCGCGCACGCGAGCTGCTCGACGACGATCCCGTCGGGATCGGCGGCGTCGCGGCCGTCGCGGAGGCGCTCGGAGTGACGACGGCGCATCTCGTGCGGTCGTTCACGCGCAGCTACGGGCTCCCTCCGCACCAGTACGTCCTCGGGCGGCGCCTCGACCTCGCCCGGCACCGGCTGCTCGACGGCGAGCCGGCCGTCCAGGTCGCGACCGCTGCAGGCTTCTACGACCAGGCGCACCTGACCCGGCACTTCCGCCGGTTCCTCGCGACGACGCCTGGGAGGTTCCAGGCCGGACGGCGCGCAGAGCGCTGACGCCGGGCCGCGGCCGGGGGCCGGGCGACCGGATCAACGGCGTACAAGACGTGACGCCGCGTCGAGACGAAGGATCGTCGGTATGGACCTGCAGCTCGACGTCACTCCGCGCGAGGACCTGCTCACTCCCCCGTTCGCGACCAAGATCGCGCTCGTCGTCCGCGACGACCTCGAGGCGTGGCAGCGGCTCAACGTGACCGCGTTCCTCGCGAGCGGGATCACGGCCGCGAACCCGGAGCTCGTCGGTGCCCCGTACGCCGATGCCGACGGCGGCCGCTACCTCAGCCTGCTCGGCCTCCCGGTGCTCGTGTTCGAGGCTCCGGCGGCGGTCCTCGCGGGGGCGCGCGCCCGGGCCACCGGGCGGGGTCTGGCCGTCGCCGTCTACACGCGGGAGATGTTCACCACCGGGCACGACGCCGCGAACCGTGCCGTGGTGGAGGCGGTGCCGGGGGCCGCGCTCGACCTCGTCGGGCTCGGCGTGCACGGACCCAGGAACGCGGTCGACAAGGTCCTCAAGGGCGCCCGTCTGCATCCGTGAGCTCGTCGCTGCAGCCCGATGTGTACGATCGTACACATGACGACCGACTACTTCACGGGCGACCCCCGCACCCACCGGGAGCGCATGCTCGCGGGCGACCTCTACATCGCTGACGACCCCGAGAACGAGCGGCTCGCCCACCGCGGCGTGCGGCTCGCCGACGTCTACGCGCGCACGTTCGTGGACGACCCCGACGCCGCGCGGCCCGTCCTCGAGGAGCTCGTCGGGTCGCTGGGCGAGGGCGCGTTCATCAAACCCCCGCTCTTCGTCGACTACGGCGAGAACCTGCACGTCGGCGCCCGGACGTTCGTGAACTACAACCTCACCGCGCTCGACGTCGCAGCCATCACCATCGGCGAGGACTGCCAGATCGGCCCCAACGTCCAGCTCCTGACCCCGACCCACCCGGTCGAGCCGCAGCCGCGCCGCGACAAGCTCGAGGCCGCGCAGCCCATCACGATCGGCGACAACGTCTGGCTCGGCGGCGGGGTGATCGTCTGCCCGGGCGTCACCATCGGCGAGAACTCGGTGATCGGGGCGGGGGCCGTCGTCACGCGGGACGTCCCGGCGAACGTCGTCGCGGTCGGCAACCCGGCGCGCGTCGTGCGCGAGCTTGAGCCGTGACCCCGCCGCGGGCGCGGCGCACCGACCCGGGCCGGCGCGACCGCATCGTCGACGCGTGCCTCGACGTGATCGCGACCTCAGGGGTCGCGGGGACCTCGCACCGCGCCGTGGCCGCGGCGGCCGACGTCCCGCTGGGCTCGATGACGTACCACTTCGCCGGCATGGGCGAGCTCCTGCGCGAGGCGTTCACGCGCTTCGCTACCGCGCAGAGCGACGGCTTCGAGGCAGCGATGGCCGCGGCGTCGAACCGCGACGAGGCCCGGGCCGCGGTCGTCGGGCTGGTGACCGGCGACGGCGGCCACCGTGACCTCGTCCTCACGCACGAGCTCTACACGCTCGCGGCGCGCGACCCGGCGTTCCGGGACCTCACCACCGCCTGGATGGCGCGGAGCAGGCGGGCGCTCGAGCGTCACTTCGACCCCGTGACGACGCGCATGCTCGACGCGCTGGTCGAGGGCCTCGCGATGCACCGCGCGCTCGACACCGACCCCGACCACGCCGCGGACGCCACCGAGGCCGTCCGGCGCATCACGGGCTGGCCATAGCTGTACAGAAGGCGGGTCAGGACGCGTACAGGCCCGTGGTGGCGGCCTGGGCAGCCCGCGCGCGCCGTCGCGTCTCGCTCAGGACGACGACGGACAGGTGGGCCGCCGACAGCACCGCGGCCACGAGCACGATCCCCAGCGCGACGTTCTCGTCGTCGCTGACAGGGAAGACGTAGGCGAGCAGCACGGCTGCGGCGAGGAGCACGGCGTTGATGAGCGCCGTGCGGACCATGACCCGCGAGAACCGTCGGGCCGCGGCCGCCGGGTCGTCCGGGGCAGCCTGCGATGCGGTCGTCTCGTGCGGGATCCGCACCTCGCCGTCGGGGTAGAAGGTCACGCGCCGCACAGTACCGCCCCGGCTCGGCCGGCGGAGCAACCGAGCCGCGAGCCCGCGACGCTCGCCGCTATCCCTCGCCCGCGCCCGCCAGCGCACCCGACAGGCGTTCGTGCCGGGCCGCCGAGTCGCCGTTCATGCCGACGATCTCGAGCGTCTTGCCCTTGGCCTCGTACTTCGTGCGGACGGCGTCGAGCGTAGCGACGGTCGACGCGTCCCACACGTGCGCGTCGGACAGGTCGACGACGACGTGCGCGGGGTCGGCGTCGTAGTCGAACTGGTGCACGAGGTCGTTCGACGACGCGAAGAACAGCTCGCCCGTGACCTTGTAGTCGCGGCGGCCGGGGTCCTCGCCGTGGTCGGTGCGGGTGACCGCCGTCAGGTGCGCGACCCGGCGCGCGAACAGGACCATCGCCGTCAGCACGCCGACGATCACGCCGTAGGCGAGGTTCGACGTCGCGACCGTGACCGCGACGGTGAGGACCATGACGAGCGTCTCGGACCGGGGCATGCGGCGCAGCGTGGACGGCTTGACCGAGTGCCAGTCGAACGTCCCGACGGACACCATCACCATGACGGCGACGAGCGCCGCCATCGGGATCCGCGCGACCACGTCGCCGAGCCCCACCACCAGGACCAGCAGGAACACGCCTGCGAGGAACGTCGAGATGCGCGTCCGGGCGCCCGAGACCTTGGTGTTGATCATGGTCTGGCCGATCATCGCGCAGCCGCCCATGCCGCCGAAGAACCCGGTCACGACGTTCGCCACGCCCTGGCCCCACGACTCGCGCGTCTTGTCGGAGTGGGTGTCGGTGACGTCGTCGACGAGCTTCGCGGTCAGCAGCGACTCGAGCAGCGCGACGAGCGCCATCGCGACGGCGTACGGGCCGATGATCCGCAGCGTCTCGAACGTGAGCGGCACGTGCGGCACGAAGAACGACGGCAGCGAGTCGGGCAGCGCGCCCTCGTCGCCGACCGTGGGCACGTGGATCGAGGCCGCGAGCGTCACGACCGTGAGCAGCGCGATCGCCACGAGCGGCGCCGGGACGACCTTGGTCCAGCGCGGGATCAGCACGATCAGCGCGATCCCGACGACGACCATCGGGTACACGGCCCAGGGCACGTGCACGAGGTGCGTGAGCTGGGAGAGGAAGATGAGGATCGCGAGCGCGTTGACGAATCCGACCATCACGGATCGCGGGATGAAGCGCATGAGCTTCGCCGCCCCGACGAGGGCCAGGACGATCTGGATGACGCCCGCGAGGATGACGGTCGCCACGAGGTAGTCGAGGCCGTGCTCGCGCACGACGGGGGCGATCACGAGGGCGACGGAGCCGGTGGCCGCGGAGATCATGGCCGGCCGGCCGCCCAGGAACGCGATCGTCACGGCCATCGTGAACGACGCGAACAGCCCGACCCGCGGGTCCACGCCGGCCACGATCGAGAAGGCGATCGCCTCGGGGATGAGCGCCAGCGCCACGACGAGACCGGCCAGCACCTCGGTGCGGAGCCGGCGGGGCGACCTCAGCGCGGTGCGGACGGACCACGCGACGTCCGCCTCGGGAGGCCCGGGGACGGCCGGGACGGAAGGGACGTCGTCGGCGGCCGAGGGCTGGGGCGCGGCGTTCACGGGGGTGGGCACGTGCCACAACTCTACCCTAACGTGAGGGTAGAGTTGGCCGCGGCACCGGGGACCCCCGGCGGCACGAGAGACTGGCAGGCATGGACTCCCCCACGACGATGCACATCGGCACGGTGGCCGAGCGCACCGGGCTCTCGTTGCGCACGCTGCGCCACTACGACGAGGTGGGGCTCCTGCGCCCGTCGGCGCGCACCGAGGGCGGCTTCCGCCTCTACACCGAGCGGGACGTCGAGCGGCTCCTGCTGATCCGGCGCATGAAGCCGCTCGGCTTCAGCCTCGAGGAGATGGCCGGGCTCCTCGACGTCACCGACCGGCTCGAGGCCGGCGACGCCGAGGAGTCCCTGCGGGCGACGCTCCAGGAGTACGTCGCGTCGGCGACGGAGCGGCGCGCCGACCTCGCGCGCAAGCTCGCCATGGCAGACGAGCTCATCGAGCGCCTCGCGACGCTCTGACGACGGCGGCACCGCTCCCCGTTTCACGCGGTGGCGGGGGCTCCCACCCGGGCCTCGATCCAGCTCAGGACGCTGTCCGCGACCTCGCGCCAGCCGCTGTCGATCGTGAGCGAGTGTCCCCGGTCGGGGAACTCGACGAGCTCCGTGACCGCCGACGAGCCCCGGTACTGCTTGAGCGTCGACCGCGTGATCGACCCGGGGACCGTGTGGTCCTTGCCGCCCGTGATGAGGAGCAGCGGGCCTCGCTCGCTGTTGTCCGTGGCGACCTTGGCCGGCGAGTGGGGCGAGAAGTTCGCGCTCGCCGCCTCGAACAGCGGTTTGCCGGGCGACGGGATGGTCCACGCCTCGAAGAGGGCGTCGGACTCCGCGGGGTCGAGCGCGTTGCCGAAGGAGTAGCGGAACTGGTCCGCGGTCAGAGAGACCGCGCGCTTCTCGTTGGCGAAGTTCTTGAAGACCGGCAGGGTGGCGCGCAGCGACGACAACGGCACCGGCAGGACGCCCTTGATCTGCGCGGCGTCGATCGCGACGCCCGCGATGCCGCGGTTCTCGCCGAGGAGCTTCTCGGTGATCATGCCGCCGAACGAGTGGCCGACGAGGATCGGCTTCGTCTCGAGGCCGTCGATGATGTCCGCGTAGTGGCGGGTGACCTCCTCGATCCCGAAGCCCGCGGCCGACTCGGGGTTCGCGCGCGCCTCCTCGACCGACGGCGGCTCGCCCGGCCAGGGCGGGGCGACGGGCGCGAAGCCGTGCTCGGCGAACAAGTCCAGCCAGGGCTGCCACGACGACGCGGACAGCCAGAGGCCGTGGACGAAGACGACAGGGGTGGGTGACGCGGTCATGAGGACTCCTCGAGTGCAGACAGGCAGAGATGGATGCGTGCCCGAGCGGTGCCGCTCCACGTGGCGCGGCCCGTGTCGAGGACGACCGCCGATCGCTCGGTCGGGGGCCACGTGAGGCGCCGTCTTTCGTCCGGCTCTAGCGTCATGCCATGGACCTCGATCTGCACGGCAGAACGGCACTCGTGACCGGGGCGAGTCGCGGCATCGGGCTCGCGATCGTCCGACGTCTGCTCGAGGAGGGGATGCGGGTGGTCGCCGTCGCGCGGCACGCCCCTGACGACCCGCCGTCCGGCGACGTGCGGTTCGTGCCGGCCGACCTGTCCACCGCCGACGGCCCGCTGGTGCTCGTGGACGCCGTCGGCGAGCGCCTCGACGTCCTCGTCAACAACGTGGGGTCCGCGCCGCCCCGCCCCGGCGGGTTCGCCAGCATCGACGACGACGCCTGGCAGCAGACCCTCGACCTCAACCTCCTCGCCGCCGTCCGGGTGACGCGCGCGCTCGTCGGGCGGATGCCGTCCAGGGCGGCGATCGTCAACGTGGTCAGCGAGAACGCGATGCTCGCCGACCCCCTCGTCATGGACTACAGCGCGGCCAAAGCCGCCCTGCTGAGCTGGACGAAGTCGCTGTCCAAGGAGCTCGGGCCCGCGGGGATCCGGGTCAACTCGATCAGTCCCGGCCCCGTCGCCACCGACCTGTGGCTCGGCCACGGCGGCGTCGCCGACACCGTGTCCGCGGCCACGGGCGCCACCGCCGACGACGTCCGCCGCGGCGCCGAGCAGTCGATGGTCACCGGGCGCTTCACGCAGCCGGGCGAGGTCGCCGACCTCGCGGCGGTCCTCGCGAGCCCGAGGTTCGCGAACCTCACCGGCGCGGACGTCGTCATCGACGGCGGGCTGCGCCAGACCATGTGACCCACGCGTGGACGAGACGGGCACCGACCGGCCGGCGCCGAAGCCCGCCTGGTACGCGGACGCGCCGGTCCTGCGGGCGTTCGTCGTCGACGCGAACGACGGCATCGTCGCGACGGCCGGTCTGCTGGAGGGCTTCGCAGGCGCCGGGGCGTCGGACTCGGTGCTCGTGCTCGCCGCGTCCGCCGCGACCATCGCCGGCTCCCTCAGCATCGGCGGCGCGCGGTGGGCAGAGGAGGCCGCCGAGCGCGACGCCGAGCTCGTGCTCGCCGCGGAGGAGGCCGCCCAGCTCGCCGCCAACCCCGACGACGAGATCGCCGAGCTCGCCGCCTACTGGGAGGGCAAGGGCCTCACCCCGGACCTCGCGCTCGAGGTCGCGGGCCAGCTCAGCGCCAAGGACGCCCTCGCCGCCCAGCTCGAGTCCGAGCACGGGATCGACGCCATCCCCACCCGGGCCTCGACCGTGCGCGCCGGCGCGCTCGCGGCCGTGTCGTTCCTCGTGGGTGCGGTCGTCCCGCTGCTCGTGACGCTCCTCGTGCCCGTCACCCTCGAGGCGTGGGCGATCGTCGGCGCCGTCGTGCTGTCGCTCGCCCTCACGTCGCTGGTGGCCTGGCGGTCCGGGCACCTGTCGTTCGGCCGCGTCGTCGCGCGGGCCCTCACCGTCGGTGTGGGGACCGTCGTCGTCGGCTACGTCGCCGGCCACTTCCTGCTCTGAGTCCCGTCGACGACGACCAGCGGCCCCTCGTCCGGCGTCGGGACCTCGAATCCGTCCAGGTACGAGAGCGCCTGCGCGCGCGAGACGACGACGTCGTTCCCCGACGTGTGCCGCCGGCCCTCGAGCCGCGACAGCACGACGGCGCGCGGCGTGCTCAGGTAGTGCACGACGGGCGCGACGCCGCAGGGCGCGAGCACCGCGCGATACGCGTCGCGCTGCGCCCGCGACCAGAACGACGTGTCGACGACGACGTCGTCGCCCGCACGCACGTGCTCCACGAGCCGGCGCTGCAGGTCGGCGTGGACCACCGCGGTGACGTCCGGCGGGAGCGGGTGGTCGCGGTGCCCGAGCCGCCACGCCTCCTCGTCGAACGACAGGCGCACGTAGCCGTCGCCCTCGAGTCGCAGCGCATGGGTGGACTTCCCCGCCCCCGCCGGTCCGCACACGAGGACGACGCGCGGCGGCTCGGCCGAGGACGGGACGACGGTGGCGGTCACCGCCCCATCGTCCCGTACCCGGCCGCGCGCTTCCGCCACGGGCGTCAGTGCAGCCGCGGGTCGTCCGCGTGCACGTGCTCGACGGTGCGGGCGAGCGCGAGCATCGCGTCGAGGGACTTCACGGGAGCGGCCAGCTGGTAGACGGCGCCGTCCTGGATCCACGTGAGACGGGCACCGCCCTCGCCGGACGGCGACCACGCCGCAAGCGTGCCGTCGAAGTCGACGAGAGCGTTGCCGCGCGACGCGATCCGCGCCTCGATCGGCTCGATCGCCGGAGTCGTCACCGAGAGGTACCGGTACTTCGGGCTCGGCACCTCGTACATGCCGGTGCCCTGGGTGACAGAGGTGCTCCCTCCCCCGTCGTACTGCACCTCCCACTGGTACGAGGGCTTCGTCCCGACGGCCGGGTCCGTCGTCGGAGCGGACCGATAGCCCTTCGGGACGCTCGACGTCTCCAGGGCGCCGCCGTCGTCGAACCGGAGCGCGTCCAAGAGCCGCACCGTCGTGGCCTGCGGCAGTCCGTCCGCGACCGCGAACCACCGGATCCCCGTGTCGTCGACCCAGGTGATCCGCTGCCGAGGGCGGTCGCCGTTCTTCCAGGACAGCGCGGAGGCCGAGGCCCCCCGGACGGAGAACCTGACCGCGTGGTCGTCGGTCTCGATCCCCCGGAGCTCGTCGTCCGCCGCGACGTCCCGGTACACGTTGACGCCCGTGGTCCTCGAGCTGTCGTACACGACGGCGTTGGCGACGGCCGTCGGGCACCGGCGCGGCGACTCGTAGGCGCCGACGTAGTCGGGTGCGACGTCGACGTCGAGCAGGCCGAGCGCCGAGCTGATCGGGCTGGTCGCCCACGCCTCGCGCGGGACCTTGACCGCGTCCATGTCCTCGACGACGGGCGACGCGCACCTCCCGTCCGCGGCTGCGGCCGCCGGGAGCAGGCCCGACGAGAGCGGGCCGGTCGGCGCGAACGGATCGCCGGCGGTCCGGGAGCCCGGCCAGAACGCGTGCAGGTGCGGGGGCAGGACGATCGCACCGCCGGTGAGCGCGACGGCGACCGCACCCGCGAGCGCCACGCGGCGGACGTGCCGGGTCTTCGTGGACCTCCGACGCCGACCCGCGACCTCTGGGGTCGTGCGGAGCCCGCGCTCGAACGCTGCGAAGGCGGCGGCGAGCCCGTCGGGGTCGACGGAAGGTCGGGGAGCGAGCGCAGCGATGCGCTCGAGCGGCTCGGGAGTCATCGGGCACCTCCGGGGGAGACAGGGGAGATCGTGGACGCCGCCGGCGCGGGGACAGGGTCGGGGTCGCCGTCGAGGAGCTGGGCGAGGCGGTGCCGGGCACGGGTCAGCCGGACGTCGAACGTCCCGACGCGGCACCCGGCGGCTGCCGCGGCCTGGTGGCGGCTCAGGCCGTCCCAGGCGACGAGCAGCAGCGCCTCGCGATGCTTCTCGGAGAGCTGCGCGAGCGCGAGGACCATGTGCTCGCGCTCCGTCAGGGTGACGTCCGCGCCGGGGCTGACCTGTCGGTCCGCCACGCGGCCGAGCCGCTGCTCGAGCGCGACGGCGCGCTTCGCCGTCCGGAACTGGTGACGGATCACGTTCCGGGCGACGCCGAGGAGCCAGGGGACGACGTCGTCGGGCACCTCGGCGCTGCGCCTCCACGCGACGAGAAAGGTCTCGGAGAGCACTTCCTGCGCCGTGTGCGGGTCGACGTGCCGGAGGGCGTAGGCCTGGACGCGCGGAGCGTGGGCGTGCCACCACGCGACGACCCGCGCCTCCGCGTCGCTGCCGGCCGGTCGTTCGGGCGGGGGCACACCGGCCCCTGGGGAGTCGCTCATACCTGGTAGTGCCCGGACACGCGCCGGAACTTACCGCGCGCCCGGGACCTTGTGCGGACGCGCTCGAATGTGCTGCAGTCAGCAGGCGTCGTACCGGTACCCCGGCTCGCCGGGTGCGACGAGCTCGCGGTCCCGCAGGATGGTCAGCGGGGCCCGGTCGGTCGACCTGCAGACGTCGGCGAACGTGAGCCCGGCATCGTGGAGCGAGTCGGGATACTCGATCTCCAGGACATGCCTGCCGTATACCGCGGTGTACGCGTCGCACTCGTCGTACGCGGCGCACTCCTCGGTGACGGCGAAGTCGAACCCGAGCCGGCGCGCGGCTGGGGCGAGCTCCGCCGCGTTCTTCTGCGCGACGGCCAGGCCGGCCCCGTGCGCCAGGTCGGCGTAAGCCCGCGCGAGCGCCAGCGCGCCCGCCTCGTCCACGGCGTCGAACCGCGTCCAGGTGTCGAGGTTGTCGAGCTCGACGGCGTCGAACCCGTCGGCCGCGCAACCGCGCACGACGGGACCGAGGATCGCGAGGATCCCCCGCCGCTGGGCGGCGGTGGACGGGTCGAGGACGTACTCGCCGGGCCAGTCCGGGTCGACGACCAGCGAACCGTCGTCCCGGTGCAGCAGCAGGTCCGGGTGGGCCTGCCACTGGGCACGTTCGTCGGGCTGCGTCTGGAAGCCGTTGACGTAGCAGACGTTGTACGCACCGGTCAGCGGGCGGGCCGTCGCGTCCCGCTCCACGACGTCGACCCGCGTCGTCGACCCGTCGACCGTCACCGTCGGGGACGTGCCGCCGAGCTGGTAGTCGAACACGCCGGACGTCGGAGGGAGGGCGATCGCCGGCGTCGAGGGCGCTCGGTCCGCCACCGTCCCGCACCCGCCGAGCGCCAGCGCAGCCGTGACGACGAACGCGGCGATCCCGTGACGCATCACGCGACCGCCCGATCGTCGGGATGCAGGGTCCAGAGGCCGAGGCACCTCCCAATCGTCCCGGAACGACAGGCTCTACCGGGCTCTCCCCGCCAGACCGGTCGCCTCGACGACCGCCTGGTTCACCGTGCGTGAGTGCCGTGGCCCCAGGCCACGCGGCGTCCTGCCGCCCCTGGACTCACCTGTTACGTTCGTCCAATGCTCAGCTGGGTCGACGCGCTCCGAGACCGCACCCGATGAGCACGGCGGCCGTCGTCGGCGGGGGCCCAGCGGGCCTGGTCGCAGCCGAGCTGCTCGCCCGGGCGGGCGTGACCGTGACGGTGTTCGACCGGATGCCTTCGGTCCCCCGCAAGTTCCTCCTGGCAGGTCACGGCGGCCTGAACATCACCCACAGCGAGGACCGTGACGCCTTCTTGCGGCGGTACGGGCGCTCGGCCGACGTGCTGGCACCGATGCTCGACCGGTTCGGTCCGGCGGACCTGCGCGCGTGGTGCGACGGGCTGGGCGAGCCGACGTTCGTCGGGACCAGCGGGCGGGTGTTCCCTCGATCGTTCCGGGCGAACCCGCTGGTCCGGGCGTGGCTCGCGCGACTGGACGAGCTCGGTGTGCGGATCGAACGGCGACACCGCTGGACGGGTTGGGCCCAGGACGGTGGGCTGCTCTTCGCGGAGGACGGCGGCGCGGAGCGCACGATCACGTCCGACGCCGTGGTCTTCGCACTCGGGGGCGCCTCGTGGCCGCAGCTCGGCTCGGACGGCGAGTGGGTCGTCCCGTTCGCCGAACGCGACGTCACCGTCGCGCCCCTGCTGCCCGCCAACGTCGGCCTCCGCGTCGCGTGGAGCGAGATCTTCGCCGACCGCTTCGCCGGCACCCCGCTGAAGAACGTCGCACTGACCGTCCGAGGGACCGGCGTCCCGGCGGCCCGCGGTGACGCGATGACCACACGGACGGGGATCGAGGGCGGGCCCGTCTACGCGATCGGGGCCGCGATCCACGACGCCCTCGCACGCGGGCGGTGCGTCCTCGAGATCGACCTGCGACCCGACCTGAGCGTCGACGAGCTCACCGTGAGGCTGCGACGGCGGCGCCCGAAGGACTCCGTCGCCAACTGGTTGCGCCGCTCGGTCGGTCTTGACGCCGTCGCCGTCGCGCTCCTGCGCGAGACGGGCAGCCTCCCGAGCGAACCCGAGGCGATGGCCGACCTCATCACCTCCGTGCCCGTCCAGGTCGACGCGACCATGCCCATCGAGCGCGCGATCTCCACCGCGGGCGGGATCGCTTGGTCGGAGGTCGACGACACGCTCATGCTGCGGCGGATCCCGGGCACCTTCGTCGCGGGCGAGATGCTCGACTGGCAGGCGCCGACGGGCGGCTACCTGCTGCAGGCGTCGTTCAGCACCGGCGTGGTCGCGGCGCAGGGGGCGCTGGCCTGGCTCGACAGCGCTCGGTAGCCGGCCGGACGGTCCATCGGTCGCGACCGTCGAGCGTTCGCCGCCCCGCTCCAGCCACCTGAGCTCACGAGCGTCTAGCGCTCCGTGCCGAGCTCGCTCGCTGCACGCAGGATCCATTTCCGGAACTCGACGGCGAAGTGCTCCAGGTGCTGGTCGATCACACCGGGCGAGCACGTCGCCGGCAGGGTCACGGACAACCGGGCGGTGAAGCCGTCGGGCTCGTCCTCGAAGGCGTTAGCGATCGATCCGATGACCGTCCCGTCGGCGAGGAGCATGTGTGACCGGCGAGCAGACGGGGCGCCCGCACCAGGAAGCTCCTGCTGGCGGGTGCGGCTGTCGTCCCAGGGGCGCATGAAGAACGAGCACACGTACTCGTCGAGGGTCTCGACGATGTTCACGTCCTTCCCCGGCTCGGCGTGGATCGACCAGTGCTCCGGGTGACCGGCGAGCATCACGTCCTCGCGTGCGAACGCAGCCCCGAGCCAGGCGCCGAACTCTGCCGAGGTGATCCCGCGCGCGCGGAGGGTGGTCGTGCCCGTTGCCTCCTCACCGGCCGACCGGTCCAGGTGTCCGCGGAGGAACGCCTCGCCGGCCGCGATCTCCTCGTCCAGCAGCTCCAGCAGCCGTTCCCGCCCCAGCTTGCGCTTGAGGAGCTCCAGCGCCCGGCGGGCGGAGAACAGCTCGAACTCGTCGATGGTCGAGTCGGTCTCCTCGCCCGCCAGGCGGACGGTCGGTGTGGTCGTCACGTCGGTCCTCACTTCTCACGGACCGGGAGCTGCAGGTACGAGGGGTGGTCGCCGCCCGTGTGGACGACGTGCGTCCCGGCGTTCGCCCCCACGTACTCGCGGATGGCCGGCATGAGCGTGCCGAGCAGGTTCGGCGTGATGGTGTGTACGCGGATGAACAGGCGCCCGTGGTGAGCGCAGGTGTTCCGCACGAGGTTCAGCGCCTTCAGCCAACTTGTCAGTTGCGGAGCGAGGAGCCCGCACGCGTCGGCAACGGCATCCTGGACGTGCGGTGAGGCGAACCCGTAGAGATAGCTCAGGGCTCCCCAGTCGAGAAGCTGCTGCGCGTCATCCATACCCTCGTGTCTCGTCGAGATTCCGCTGTGTCGCCCGTCGTCGTCTGCGCCAGAGCGACCCGACGCGGTGCATGCGTGCTGAGAGGCGCACGCCTTTCCCGGCGCCCCGCAGGCAGCCTTTCACCCACCTGTGGCCGGACTGAGGGGAAGATGCGCGATATGGTGCTCGGCTGGCGTCGAGCGCGCCACGCCGAGGGTTGCCTCGTGTCTGCACAAGGAGATCGGTTCATCAGTGCCCACTGAGACGCACCCCGAGCTGGGTGACGTGTATATGGCGTCCCCAGTGACGACACCTTTCGGAGACGCGCACGGGGAGAACGCCCGGCCAGTGGGCGTTACCGAGATCAGCAAGCGAGTCGTCAGCACGCTGACGCGCACGACGCACCCCGCGCGGGACTGCCGCAAGCTCGAGTCGCCCGCGAACCCTCGCCTTGGCCTCGTCCTGGGCTGGTGGACCGACCACAAGCCTCGCCCGATCCCACGGCGGTGGTTCGATACTGACGAGTGTCGGTTCCGCGGCCCGCTTGACGACAACGAGCGTGAGGAGCTCCTGCGGTTTTGGCAGACGACGAAGATGCTGGGGCGAGCGTGACGAATCTCCTCGACGCGCTCGGCGGTGACCTGACCCTCCCCGAGACGTACTCGACTCCCGAGCCCGCTCCCGGCCAGCTCTGGCTGGTCGGCTACGACGGACGCACCCTGGGCGTCGTGCTCGTTGTCGCGGCCCGCGGGCGCACGGTGCTGGCGTGGCCGGTGACCGCCGCCAACGCTGCCGCGTCCGCCCCGTCGTTCCCGTGGACGCTCGGTACGCAGGAAGTCGTCATCTGGCCCGAGGCCGAGTTTGGGCTCTCCCTTGTGACCCTCGACCGGTGTTTTGGCGCGGGCCCGGACTCCCGGACCCTGCGACTCATTTCGGCGGCCGTGAGCGACGACGAGGTTCTTCCGATCCTTGCGTACCCCCCTGGCGACGACGAGGCAAACCTCGATGCGCTCGACGCCGTGTGCCGTCAGGCGTGGAGCCTGGCAGACCTTGAGTGGCCGCGTGTGGTTCCCGACGAAGCTGTACTTGACCCCCAGACGCTCGAGGCCGCCGGCGTCACGCCGACCGACCTACGCGAGGAGCTTGCACTGCCTCCCGGTCGTGCGATCGAACTGGCGTCGGCCGGACTCTCGCCCAACGACGAGGAGTTCGCTCAACTCGTCGACTGGCTCCCCCGCCGCGGCGCGGAGCATGCGCTCGTCCCGGCGTTTGGGCCGGAGGTCGACGAGATGAGCTCACCGACGTTCAAGGCGCGCATCGCCCGGGTTGCCGCGTTCCGGAGTCTCGACGAGTCCGGCGCCCGCGATCTGGTTCTCGCCAAGGCGCGCCGCGCCGCCCGCCAAGAGACCGGCACCGCGCGGGCCATGACCCGGGCACGGATCACGCACGCCATCGACGAACTGCTCGAGGAAGAGCCGTGACACTGCCGGGCGATCGCGACCTTGCTTGGTGGCTCAGCCGCGACGGCCAAACCACAGCAGCCGAGCACTTCGCCAACCTGTTCCGCCACCGATACCCCGCCGCGGCACTGACGGCACCGGAGTCGCCGTTCGATGCAGGCGAACTCCTGGACGACGTCGAGGTGGCCTGGACCGACACGAGGCCACCGGGCGCATGTTCGCTCGGTGGCACCTACGACCCCGAGCTGAACCCGCCGCGGCTGCGGATCGCGGTCTCCAGCAGCGGACGGCGCGACGGCTTCACCCTCCTGCACGAGGTGTGCCACCACCTCATGTACACCGACCCCGCCTGGTCGCTCACGGTCCTGCCTGGCATCCCGGCCGACAAGCGGCACATGCTTGCCGAGATGGTGGCGAACAGCTTCGCTGCTGGGATCCTGCTCCCCGCCGCGACGGTGAACCCCACCTTCGCCGGCGGCGTCACGGCTGCCGCGATCCGCGCGCTGTGCGAGGGGTCCGAGGCGTCCGCCACCGCGTGCTGTGTGCGGGCACTGCACGCGCCCGGTGACCGGCTCGTCCTGTTCACGGACCTCGACGGGAAGCCTTGGTACTCGGGCTCCACGGGAATCCCGTACAACCCGGGAAAGCGCATCACCCAGCCGTCCGTCGCGCGCGCGGTCGCGGCAGCGCAGGACAGCGCGAGCGGCACTGCCCGGATCGTGGGAGCCGAAGGGATCAGGTACTCCACGGGAACTACGGACACCGACGTCGTCGTCGACGTTGCACTCCGGGGCGGTGGCGTGTTCGTCGTCGTCACCCGTGCACCTCATGACGACCGGCTCCGGGCAGCGGGACAGTCCGGCGAGGTGGAGTGCCCGCAGTGCGACGCCACCTTCACGGTCGCCGACGCCGTGCGCCAGTGCCAAACCTGCGGGTTGTGGGCGTGTCCGGAGTGCGGCGGTTGCGAGTGCGAGCAGGCCAGCGTCGTCTGCGAGCTCTGCTTCCTCACCCTGCCCGACGCGCTCGCACGAGCGGGTGCCACACGCCACGACGAGTGCCCCTGATCCCATCGATCGGCGAGCGTCACGTCGCATCCCCGACACGACCAGCGGCACCGCGGCGCCCGCCGACGAACGTGTCCCGAACCCGCTCCTGACGACGCACGCAGCACAACTGGTGACGCGGCCACCGGCGCACCAGGAGTGACGTCCAGTCAGACGAGGTGGTCGCCCCGGGGGGCACGCGAAATCACGAGGTTGTAGTCCCCTTGTTCCGTACGCTCGATGCTCACGAACTGGCCGATGTAGTTCGTCGCTCTGAGCGCCTTGCCGAGAACGCCCCAATGCAGGACCGTCGGGACATTGCCCTGTCCGGAGATGCGGTTCGGGTCATGACTGAGTCGCAGATGCTGAACACCGAGATCCTCGCCGTCGATCCACGTGTGGAAGCCCACGACGACCTCTTGCTCCGTGAGCTTCCCATCAGTGGGAGTCCAGGGCAGGCCGCCAAAGAAGTCGTCACGGAAGTAGACCTTGTGATCCACCGGCATCGTCTCCATGCTCAGCCGGAGGTTGCCCGTCGGGTTCGTGTTGACCGACTTCACCTGCTGTGCGGCGGTGCTGTCCAGCTGCTTCACCCAGCGACGCTGGACATGATCCAGAGGCAGCGCGGGGTCGCTACCGAGGACTGGTGGCCGCACACCGGTCGATCCAGCCGCCGCACCCGTCGTGCTCGTCGCCTTCGTAGCTGGCGCGGACGGGGCGGCAGAGAACTTGGCGTGCTGCTTCGGAAGTTTACGCAGTCCTGCCCGAACGGACTTGAATAGACCACTAATCGTCGCCGCAATCGCACTGTCGTTGTCCTCAGGCGTGTCCGACCTACTCTTCTGGAAGCGTCTGGCGCGAGACTCCGAACCGAGCTGGATGTCAGTGCTCTTCCCTAGCTTGTCGATCAGGTCTGCGGTCAGCGCAACGCATGAGCCCTCTTCGCTGATCAGCGAGTCAAACCATTCGGAGACACTGTCGGTGACGTCGTCGCCCTCACCCGCGTCCCAGTCCACCCACAGAGACGCCTCGTAGTTCCATGCGAGCCCGCCGGCCGTGAGGTTGCTGGATCCAACCATCAGCGACCTCGGACCGGACGATGTCGCGAGATAGACCTTCGGGTGGAACGTGCGACCTGGGTCGTGGAAGACATAGGCCTGGTCGGCGAGCTCCAAGGCGATCTCGAGGCCTTCCTTCGTAGCGCCGCCCTCGCTCACCCCCACGATCAGGATGACCTTGCCGCCCTTGCCCCGGAACTCCGTCAGTGCATCCCAGATCCGTCCAAGTCCGGACCGCTTCGCCCATGCGACGGCGATCTTGAGCTCGTCGAACCCGCCGCTCGTCGCGTGCTCGATGAAGTCCAGGAGGTTCGGGCGCGCGGCGAAGGGCTGGCCGACGAAGCGGGTTTTCACACTGATCAGGATTCCACAGAGTGTCGGCATGACCCGGCGAACCAGTACGGTAAAGTTTACTTCAGCTACTGAAGCGGGAGGACCGGGTTGCGCACTCGATTGGAAGTCGGCGACAACAAGCTGCGTGGTGGGTTCTACTCACCAGACCTGCTCGTAGACCTTTGCATCGAACGTTCGCTGACGATGCTCAACGGACGAACCGACTTGCAGGTGCTCGAGCCGTGTGCCGGCGAAGGCGCCTTCCTTTACGGCATCGAACGCAGTCAACTCGCGGGCCGGGTGCAGCACGTCGAGGCTGTCGAAATCCTCGAAGGCGAGGCACAGAAGGCCGCGAACTCACTGGGGGCGCTCGGCCTGCCGGGCCGTGTCGTGCACGACAACGTACTGCGTTGGGCGCAAGGGCACGGCGCGGAGTACGACCTGGTGCTCGCCAACCCGCCCTACGTGCGGTTCCAGTTCATCTCGGAGGAGGACAAGCAGCGCGCGAAGGCCATCAGCACCCAGCTGGGGACGGCGGGCAGTTCCGTCTCGAACCTGTGGATCCCTGTGTTCCTGCTATCCCTCGCGAGGCTTCGCGACGGCGGCGTCTTCTCGGTCATCCTGCCCACCGAGTTCCTCACCGGCATCTCAGCGAATGCCGTGCGCAACTGGCTCCTAATGAACGCCACGGATCTGACGATCGACCTATTCGAGCCCGGGTCGTTCCCCGCGGTCTTGCAGGAGGTTCTGGTTCTCAGCGGAAGGATCTCGGCTCGAGCTGCTGCGGGGCCTTCGAGGGTCGAGTTCTACGATCACAACGGCGGCACGCGCTCCTGGTCCCACATGGTCTCGCCCGGCGAGGGCACGTGGACTAACTACCTCCTAACGCCCGACCAGAACAGCGCTCTGACCGCCGCGCGCTCGATCTTCGAGGTGAGGCCGCTGAGCAGCGTCGCACGGTTCAGCGTCTCGACGGTGACCGGTGCCAACGGCTACTTCTCCGTGAACTCCGACCTGCTCGAGGAGCATGCGCTCTGGCCGTGGGCGCTTCCGCTTCTGCCCCGATCGCGTCACGCTCAAGGCCTGGTCTACACGGAGGCGGAGCAGAAGGCTCTCGCCAACACTGACCAGCCCGCGTGGCTGCTCAGTTTCTCGGCGGACAAGCCGTCGCCCGAGTCGTCGTCGAAGGCCATGCAGTACCTCGTACAGGGCGTCGAGCAGGGCATCGACCAACGCTTCAAGTGCCGGGTCCGAAGTCCGTGGTATCGCGTACCTGTCGTCCCGGCTGGAAGGCTCCTGCTGTCGAAGCGCTCGAACCGCTACCCCCGTGTGATCTCCAACCACGCGGGGGTCGTTACGACAGACACGATCTATAAGGGGCAGCTCGTGCCGGGGGCGCCCGTCAGCGCCGATGACTTCACCGCCGTCTTTCACAACTCGCTCACGATGCTTTCGGCCGAGGTCGAGGGTCGCAGCTTCGGCGGCGGGGTGCTCGAACTCGTGCCGACCGAAGTCAATAGGCTTCGCGTGCCAGTCGTTCAGGGCGCTGGCTCCGAGCTCGCGCGGCTGGACGAGATCACGCGGAAGTCCGATAACCCGGAGGCGCTGATCGAGGCGACCGACGAGACCTTGAGCCGGCTGCTCCCGGCGCTCGACGCGCAAACAATGAGCGCGCTGAGCGATGCGCGGCATGCGCTGATGGAGCGCCGGCTCCAGCGGACGCACTCGAAGTTCTACAACTGATCCGATACGAGGCGCAATAAGCCCAACCCCGAGCGCAAGCTCCCCCATCTCATGCTGGCGCCTCCGCAATGGGGCGCCCTCGGGAGGGCGCTTGGGCGCCTCGTGACTCGTGACTCGTGACTCGCACCATAGACGGACCCTTGCCGGGTCACAGGGCACGGTGTATCCCATGTGGACAGCGCGCCGCGTTCCTCGGTCGCCGCAGGCAGACTCTCTTGCTACTGCAGGCTCGGAACGGGTGACCCAGCGCTTCTAGGCGAGCGAGTCCTCGGCGCTGAGCGACGGGGCGCTTCATGTTCCGCACCTCGAACACAACGGCTCCCGATCACGGTGCGCCGAGAGCGTTAAGCAGATCGCGTAGCACGATCGTGAGTTCGTTGTACGCGTGGAGCGTGAAGAGCGGTGTCATCTCGTCGGGTCTCGTGTCGTCGAACGCGTCGAGCAGGCCGACTGCTTCGGTGATCGCTTCGAGCAGGGACATCGGTGCGTCCGGCTTGGCCACGACGAGGTACGCGCCGGTGGGCTGCCCGAGCCGGGTGATCGGTATGTGCCCGCCGCGGGCTCTGAGGTCGTGGACGGTGTCTTGGGCGAGGCGTCCGAGGTTGGCGATCTCGATGTAGGCGGTCATGGCTTCTCCGGTCGTGCGTGTTGGGTGAGGTATCGGCGTTCTCGGGCGAGGAGACCTCCGCGGGTGCTGACCTGCCAGCCTGGCTCGACGCGTTCGTGACCGAGGGCATCGAGGAGGCAGTCGGCCGTGACGGGGCACGCGGCGCAGACTCGGCGCTGGTGGGCGACGACGACGGCGGTGACGGTGTCGCGGTCGTAGAACAGTTCGTCGCCGACGCATGAGGCGTCGTCCTTCCAGCCCGGGAGTGGTGCGCGACGTCGGCCGAGGAGCGCTTCGGCGTACGCGCGCACGACGGATGCGGGGGCATACGGGGAACCGCCTGCCGCTCTCGTCGGACCTGGAGCGCTCACGCTGCACGTCCACCGGGCTGAGAGCGTGCAACAGCGAGGAGAGCAGTGGAAGGGGGGAGTGGGTGCAGGCTGCGAACTGCCGTAGGCAACGCGCACCCGTCGGGGTGGCGGCGTTGCGAGGACGCGTGGTGCTGCACCGACCGCATCGACGCAGGCGCCTACCGGCGTCCTCCCGACGGATGGACTGGACCGCCTGAGGAATGGCCGGGCGCCACCAGGTCCGTCGTCTGGGCGGCGACTTCGCCGGCCACCCGCCGGTTTGTCGCGGCGGAACAATGGACGCCGCCAGAGGAACTCGCTGCAAGGTTCGAGGAACTCGTGCCATCGGCAGTGGCTACCTCGAGGTCAGGCGCGAGGCCGACTACCCCGTCCTCACGCTCGGCTTCCATGACGACGCTGCGGTCGTCCATCGGTTTGCCGATGCAAAGTCCACGTGGCTGCTCCGTGCGAGGAGCCACATCGCGACCGGCACCGCTGAGGTTCCGATCCAGGACGAGGTCACTGAGTTCACAAGCGAGTTCGTCCACGGCCTCGCCCGTGCCTGGGAGGTGGTCCAGCGGTTCGCCGTCAACGATGGCTTCCCAGACCCGGCCCTCTGGGACGAGATGTAGCCCAGAGGGAGGCACCGTGCCGACCCACCACCGGCACACCAGCCGCACCACTACTCCGTCAGGTGGTCACGCACGCTCGCGCGGCTTTGTAGCAAGGGTGGACCATTTTGCAAACTAGGTTGCACGTCGCAGCCGCGACTACATCTGCATGTCGACGAAGCGTGAGTAGTGCCCCTGGAACGCGACGGTAATGACGTCGGTCGGGCCGTTGCGGTGCTTTGCGACGATGAGGTCTGCCTCGCCCGCACGTGGGGACTCGCGCTCGTAGGCGTCCTCGCGGTGGAGCAGGATCACCATGTCCGCATCCTGCTCGATGCTGTTGTGCAGAGCGATGCCGTTTGCCACGAAGTTGTGCGTTCCGACGACCGTCGCGTCGAAGACCTGCTTCTCTCCGAGCGGTTCGATCGAGACGATCTCGTCCCACAGCAGATCGTTGACGGCCATGATCTCGAGCTCCTCGGACTCGAGGACGGCCGCGATCCGACCCAGGCGTTGCCGCGACGGCGCGTGCTTCCAGAGCGTGCTGCCGCAGAACTGCGTGCCGATCGCCGCGGCGAACTCACGCTGCGTCATGCCGCGTTCGACGAGGAGGTCCTTGACGTCCTCCCATACCTGCCGCGGCACGGTGTCGACGTTGGTGTTGGCCTGCTTGTCACGGATGATCTCGAGCAATCGCATCGCCGACTCGCCACGCTCACCGTGCACGCCGATCTCCTGCAGGAACCGACGCTGGTCGTCGGCGCCCGACACGTCGAGCGTGTACGCGGGACGATAGTTCGCCTTCGGGGTCGCGGTGCGCAGCCGGGTCGAGATCCCGAACCGGAGGAACAGCCGTGACAGGTCGTCGACGAGACGACGCGACGTCGACGCGTAGTAGATCCGGCCGCTCCGGCCGTTCGCGTTGACCGTCACCGACCCGTCGGTCGCCCAGATGTGGCGGAGGAACAGAGCGATCTGCTCCTTGGGCAGGTGGAACACGCTCTCGGGGACGAACTTCTCATGGCTGCGCAGACCGAAGAGTCCCAGGTCGTCGAGCCACTCCGCGATCGGGTTCCGCTTCCCACGCGCGAGCCGGTAGGGAGCAGGAAGACGGAGAGTCGTCACGCGAGCAGCCGCGTACTCGTCGCGGATCGGCGTGATCCCGAACGCCGCGGCAGCCTCGGTGACGATCGCAAGGTTCTTCTCGTCGATCGACGCGTACCGGAGCGGCTGTCGCTTGACGAACGACCCGTCCCCCAGCAGGTGCGCGAGCATGACGACCTTGCGGTCGTCCCACGCGGCGTTCTGCTCGGGCCCTGGTACGTGCCGCGGCACGCCCACACGCGACCCGACCTCGAGCTCGCCCAGCGCCGTCCAGCCGCCGTAGGTGAGGAACGGGTGGTTCGCGGTGGCCTCCACCTCCTTGCCGGACGCGAGCCGCACCCGGAACACCGGCTTTACACCGGTCGGGAACACATGCGTCAGGTGCCGCCGCACGTACTGGAGCCGGTCGTTGAGCGCCCAGACCGGCACGTCGCGAGCCCCCAGCGCGAACAGCTCGCCCATCGTCGTCTCGGCGCCGGTGTCGGCGCGCAGGATCCGCGTGTCCTCGGTGAGGCACCCGGACTCACGGAGGTCCGACATCGCGGGCTTCTTGTCCGTCCGCTGCTCGGCGCCACGGTTGAGCTGCGAGATCGCGATCACCGGCACCTCGAGCTCCTTGGCGAGCAGCTTGAGCGCACGGGAGAACTCGGACACCTCCTGCTGTCGGGACTCGACGCGCTTGCCGGACGTCATGAGCTGCAGGTAGTCGATGACGACGAGCTTGAGGTTGTGCCGCTGCTTGAGCCGCCGGCACTTGGCGCGGATCTCGGTCAGGGTCATGTTCGGGGAGTCGTCGATGAAGAGCGGCGCCTCGGAGATCTTGCCCATCGTGGCGGCGAGCTTCTGCCAGTCCTCGTCGCCGAGCTGCCCGTTGCGGAGCTTCTGCAGGTGGATCCGCGCCTCCGCGGACAGCAGGCGCATGGTGATCTCGTTGCGGCTCATCTCGAGCGAGAACACGACAGCGGCCTGGTTGTGCTTGATCGAGGCCGACCGGACGATGTCGATGCCGAGCGTCGAGTTGTGCGTCGGGACCATCGCACGCGTCGCCAGGTACAGGTGGTCGGGGTGGTCGATCTCGACGCACCGCACGGGCACCGACTCGACCGGCTCGACCGACACCACGAGGCGGGCGGCGAACCGCCGCGAGGGGCGCAGCTCCTTGTGGAGGAGTCGCAGGTCGTCGCGCCCGAAGACGTCGTCGTCGGCCTCGAAGACGACGCTCGCTGCCCCCGTCTCCGCGACCGGCTCGGTCCGGTACCCCAGCCCGACGACGAGCTCGCGCACGTCACCCGCCACCGAGCCCGTGGCGAGGTCGAGGCTGACCGCGCCCGACCGCAGGACGTGCCCGGCGTCGTCGGCGATGCCGGCGAGGAGCTCGCGGCGCTGCAGCTCGCCCGCACGCAGGTACTCGAGCGGGACCCGCGCGAGCTCGCCGCGGGCCACGGCCGAGCCGACGACGCGCGGCGGCGCGGCGAGCGCGACGTCCGGCAGGGCGAGCGGCAGGGTCGTCACGACGGCGTGGTTGGGGCGCCGGTCCGGGGTCTCGGCGTGGACGGTCGCCGCGAGCTCCTCGGTCGTGCGCACGGTGCCGTCGAGCCCGGACCCGCGCCGCGACTCCCGCGTCGACGTCGACCACTCGTGCAGCGCGTCGGCGACCACCTGGGTGCCGTCGTCGAACGTCACGCGGTAGCAGGGCCGGTCCACCAGGACCTCGGTCGCGCGGACGACGCGCGTCGGTCGGCCGTCGGCGGCCAATAGCTCGTCGCCCACCCGAACCTCGCCCATCGTGGTCCAGCCCGTGGGCGTGGGCAGGGGCGTGTCGAGCGCGAGCGCCTTGCCGATGGCGGGACGCGCTGCGACGACGATCATCTGCCCGGGGTGCAGGCCGTTCGTGAGCCGGTCGAGGTCCGCGAACCCCGTCGGCACGCCGACCATGCCCTCGCCGCGGTGCCCGGCGGCCTCGATCTCGTCGACCGTCGGGCCGAGGATCTCGGCGAGCGGCACGTAGTCCTCGCTCGCCCGCCGCTCGGTGACCGCGTAGACCTCGGCCTGGGCGTTGTTCACGATGTCGTCGACGTCGCCGCCGTCGGCCGCGTAGCCGAGCTGGACGATGCGCGTGCCCGCCTGGACGAGACGACGCAGCACGGCCCGCTCACGGACGATGCGCGCGTAGTAGCCGGCGTTCGCGGCGGTGGGGACGCGGGCGATGAGGTCGTGCAGGTACGGCGCGCCGCCGACGCGCTGGAGCTCGCCCAGCTTGGTCAGCTCCGCGACGACCGTGATCGCGTCCGCCGGCTCGCCGCGACCGTAGAGGTCGAGGATCGAGTCGTAGATCGTCTCGTGCGCGGGGCGGTAGAAGTCGGTGCCGCGGATCTCCTCGACGACGTCGGCGATGGCGTCCTTCGAGATGAGCATCGACCCGAGGACGGACTGCTCGGCGGCCACGTCCTGCGGGGGCGTCCGGTCGAACGCTCCCCCACCGGGCGCGGCGTCGGGAGCGTCGTAGCCTGCCTCGAGCTCGTCGATCGACATACGCGCCGGGTCCCCCTCCTCGTCCGTCCGGCACGGGCTGCGCCGGTACGAACACCTGTTCTACTCGTACCCCCCGACAAGCCGTGGTCCGGTCCTGAGACCACGGTCCCGCCGCGGGAGCCTCCGCGACAGTAGGCGCACCGCCGACGACACACAACCGCGCGCTGACGCACGTGTGGACAACACTGTGGACAACCTGGGGACAGTTCCCCGAGCGCTGTGCACAGGTCGTGGACAAGGCTGTGGACAACACGCATGTCGTTTGCGCACGGGACGCTGGAACGGCGGAACCGCAACGGTTCGTTAGCCTGTGGAACTGTGGACGGAAATCTCTCGCGCGACACGCCGGAGCGCACGGACGAGAGCCCCGTCCCCTCCCGCAGCCTCGACCGGCAGATCCTCGCCCTCGCGGTCCCCGCGCTCGGGGCGCTCGTCGCCGAGCCGCTCTTCGTCCTGGTCGACAGCGCCGTCGTCGGGCACCTGGGCACGGCCCAGCTCGCGGCGCTCTCCGTCGCCTCGACCCTTCTGACGACGCTCGTCGGCCTCTGCGTCTTCCTCGCCTACGCGACCACCGCGGCCGTCGCGCGACGCATCGGCGCGGGCCGCCGCCGCGAGGCCCTCCAGTCCGGCGTCGACGGCCTGTGGCTCGCGCTCGGGCTCGGCCTCGTGCTGGGCGCCGTCCTCGCGGTCGTGGCGCCGTGGGCCGCGCACGCGCTCGGCGCCGCCGACGACGTCGCCCACTACGCCGCCGTCTACCTCCGCTGGTCCGCGTGCGGGCTCCCGGGCATGCTCGTCGTGCTCGCGTCGACCGGCGTGCTCCGCGGCCTCCAGGACACCCGCACGCCGCTGTGGGTGGCGTCCGGCGGGGCCGTCTTCAACGCTGCGCTCAACGTCCTCCTCGTCTACGGCGTCGGGCTCGGGATCGCGGGCTCCGGGATCGGCACGGCGGTCGCGCAGCTCAGCATGGGAGCCGTGCTGTGCGTGGTCGTGGTGCGCGGCGCCCGCCGCGAGCACGCGTCGCTCACGCCCCACGCGGGCGGGATCTGGGCCAACGCGCGCGACGGCGTGCCCCTGTTCGTCCGCACGCTCTCGCTGCGCGCGGCGATCCTCGTGACCGTCTTCGTCGCGGCCGCGCTCGGCGAGGTCGCGCTCGCCGGGTACCAGGTCGTCAACTCCGTCTGGGGCTTCGCGGCGTTCGCTCTCGACGCCCTCGCGATCGCCGCCCAGGCGCTCGTCGGCCACCGCCTCGGCGCGGGCGACGTCGCCACCACCCGCCGCGTCCTGCGGCGCACCCTGCAGTGGGGCGTGGGCGCAGGCACCGCCCTCGGCCTCGTCATCGCCGCGGGCGGCTGGTGGTTCGCGCTGCTCTTCACCCAGGACCACGACGTGCGCGTCGCCGTCGCCGTCGGGATGGCCGTGTGCGGCCTGCTCATGCCGATGGCGGGCTGGGTGTTCGTCCTCGACGGCGTCCTCATCGGCGCCGGCGACGGTCGCTACCTCGCCTGGGTCGGTGTGCTGACGTTCGTCGTCTATGTCCCCGTCGCACTGGCCGTCCGGGCCTGGGCGCCCGACGGCGCAGCAGGGCTCGCCTGGCTGTGGCTGGCGTTCGCGGGGGTCTTCATGGCGGCCCGCGCGCTGACCACGGGGCTGCGCGCCCGCGGCACGGACTGGATGCGCGTCGGCGCCTGACGCGACGCCGGGGACGACGAAGGCCCGGCCCCCACGACGTGCGTCGCGGGGGCCGGGCCTCGTGAGTCAGAGCGCGAGGCTCAGGCGGCCACCACGGTGACCGTGACGTTCGCCGACACCTCGGGGTGCAGGCGGACCGACACCGTGTAGGTGCCCGTGGCCTTGATCGGCTGCCCGATCTCGACCTTGCGCTTGTCGAACGCCGGGAAACCGGCGGCCTTCGCGGCGTCGACGATGTCGGTGGTGGTCACCGCGCCGAACAGGCGGCCGGCCTGGCCCGCCTTGGCGGAGACGACGACCGGCTTCGACTGCAGCGAGTCGCGGATCGCCTTGGCGTCGTCGAGCGACGCGATCTCGCGGGCCTTGCGAGCCTTGCGGATCGCGGTCACCTGCGACTCGGCACCCTTCGACCAGGGGGTCGCGAGGTTGCGCGGCACGAGGTAGTTGCGGGCGTACCCGTCCTTGACCTCGACGACGTCGCCGGGCTCACCGAGGCCGGTGACCTCGTGCGTGAGGATCAGCTTTGCCATGGTTCTGTCCTTCCCTGTCCGGCCGTCAGCGGGCGGTCGACGTGTAGGGCAGCAGGGCCATCTCGCGCGCGTTCTTCACGGCGCGGGCGATCTGGCGCTGCTCCTGGACGGAGACGCCGGTCACGCGGCGCGCGCGGATCTTGCCGCGGTCCGAGATGAACTTGCGGAGGAGAGCGACGTCCTTGTAGTCGACGGTCTCGACCTTGGCGGTCTTCAGCGGGTTGGACTTCTTCTTCGGCTTGCGCACCACAGGCTTCGCCATGGTGTTGCTCCTTCGTGTACTTCCCCGCCCGTCCGCGGTGCCCGTCCTGACGACGGTTCGGCGCGTGGGGGCCGGGGATTCTCGTGTAGGGGTGCGGTGGGACTAGAAGGGCGGCTCGTCCGAGAACGAGCTGCCCGACGACGCAGGGCCCGCGGTCGCCCACGGGTCGTCCTGCTGTGCCCCACCGGAGGAGGACCCGAAACCGCCGGACGACTGGCCGCCGCCACCGAAGCCACCGCCGCCACCGCCGCGCGAGGCGCGGGTGACCTTGGCCGTGGCGTACCGCAGGGACGGACCGATCTCGTCCACCTGCAGCTCGACGACGGTGCGCTTCTCGCCCTCACGCGTCTCGTAGGAACGCTGGACGAGGCGGCCGGAGGCGATCACGCGCGTGCCCTTGGTGAGGGACTCCGCGATGTTCTCCGCAGCCTCCCGCCAGATCGAGCAGCGCATGAACAGCGTCTCGCCGTCCTTCCACTCGTTCGACTGGCGGTCGAAGGTGCGGGGCGTGGACGCCACGGTGAAGTTGGCGACCGCGGCGCCCGACGGCGTGAACCGCAGCTCGGGGTCACCCGTGAGGTTGCCGATCACCGTGATGATGGTCTCGCCTGCCATGCCTGCTCCTTCGGTCGGTCGTTCCCGTTTCCGCGATGGTGCCAGGTGTCGCCCACATCCGCGAGGGTGCGGGGACCGGCCTCATCGACGGAACGCGAGGGCTCGTCGGTCTCGGTTCCGGACTCAGTCGGCGTCGGTGCGCAGGACCTTCGTCCGCAGGACGACCTCGTTGAGGCCGAGCTGGCGGTCGAGCTCCTTGGCGGTCGCCGGCGTGGCGGTGAAGTCGACGACGGCGTAGATGCCCTCGGACTTCTTCTTGATGTCGTAGGAGAGACGACGACGGCCCCAGATGTCGACCTTGTCGACCGAGCCGCCGTCGGTCGTCACGACCGAGAGGTACTTGTCGAGAGACGGAGCAACGGTGCGCTCCTCGATGTCGGGGTCGAGGATGACCATCAGTTCGTACTGACGCATGTGTGAACCCACCTCCTGTGGTCTTTACGGTCACGGTCCTTCCGTGACAGGAGGGTCTGCGTCGACCGCGCGTGACGCCGGGGATTCCGGCCGCCCCCACGGATGTGGGCGCACGGCAACGCTCCAGGGTACCGGGGCGAGGGGCCGGACCGGAAATCCGGCCCCTCGCTGCCGGTCAGTTCCCGGCGTCCGCCCCGGCTGCCGCGGTGTCGGTCGGGTCCGGCGTGGGGGTGCCCCCGCCGTTCCCGTTGCCGCCGCCGTTGCCGCCACCGCCGTTGTCGGGGCCCTTCGAGACGACGAGCGTCACGGTCGAGCCCTGGTCCACGGTCGAGCCCTCGCCCGGTTCGACGCGGATGACGGTGCCGGCGGGCTGGTCGCTCGACTCCTGCTGGACGTTGGCCTTCAGGCCGGCGTTCCGCACGGCCGCCTGGGCCGCCGCCGCCGACTGCCCGACGAGCCCGCCGGGGACCGTCGTCGTCTTGCTCGGCTCGGGACCCTGCGAGACCACGAGCATCACCGTCGTGCCGCTGTTGACGGTCGAGCCCTCGCCGGGAGACACGCTCATGACGATGCCGGGCGCGTACTGGTCCGAGTACTGCTTGGTGGCGTTCGCCTGGAGCCCGACGCCGCGCAGCTGCATGCGCGCCACGGCCAGGCTCTGCCCGACGAGGCCGTTCGGGACCTGGACGCCCTGGTCCTGGGTCGGCTTGTCCGTCGGCTCCTCGGTCGCCGTCTGCGTGGGCGTCTGCGTCGCCGTGGGCGTCCACGTGGACATCGTCGGGTCGTACTCGGGGAACTGCTCGACGGGCATGCCCTCGGTGACGTCCTTCATGTAGTACGACCACAGCGCGGTGGGCCAGGTGCCACCACCGATCCCGTACTGCTTCCAGATGGGGGTGCCGAAGGGGGTGATCGACACCTCCTTCTTGCCGTCCTTCGAGGACTCCCAGTTGCTCACGGCCGTCACGAGCTGGGGCGTGAACCCGACGAACCAGGCCGCCTTGTTCTCGTTCGACGACCCGGTCTTGCCGGCGATGGGTCGGCCGACGTACTGCACCGGGTTCTGGTAGGTGTCCGGGAGCGACTTCGCGGTCCCCTTGACCGGCACGTCCTCCATCGCGGAGACGACGCCGTTCGCGACCTCGTCCGCGAGGACCCGCTTCTGCTTCGTGGGTCCCTGGTAGACGACGTCGCCCTCGAAGTCGGTCGCCTTCTTGATGACGTGCGCCGTCGTCTTGAGACCGCCGGAAGCGAAGACCGAGTACGCCTCGGCCATCTGCAGCGCGGACACCGAGTCGGTGCCGAGCACGTTGGCCGCGTTGCTCCCGACCTTGGGGATGCCGAGGCGCTGCGCCATCTCCTGCGTCTTCTCCGGCCCGATCTCGGAGTTCAGATGGCCGAAGATCGTGTTGACCGAGTCGTAGAGGCCCTGGCGCAGCGTCTCGTTGGGGAATCCTTCGCCCTCGAAGTTGGCGAGCGGCTTCGAGCCCCAGCCCGGGATGACCTGCTTGTCGCTGCCGTCGAACGTCTGGTCGAGCGAGTACCCCGCCTCGAGGCCTGCGGCCAGCGCGAACGCCTTGAAGGTCGAGCCACCCTGCGCCTTGGCTCCGGTCATGCCGTTGAAGCCGGCCGCCGACGCGTTGTACTGGCTCTTGAGATAGTCCTTGCCGCCGTAGATCGCCTTGATCGAACCGTCCGACGGGTCGACGGTCGCGAGGCCCGTGCCCATGTACTTGGAGGCGTCCTTCGGGGTGGCCTTGACCTGCTTGACGGCCTCGTCCTCCATGGACTTGTCGATCGTCGTGACGATCTTCATGCCCTTGGTGTCCATCTCCTCGTCCGTCATGCCGGACTTCGTGAGCTCGGCGCGCACCATGTCGATGAGGTAGCCGCGCTGGCCGGACAGCGACTGCGAGACGACCTTCTTCTTGAGCTTCGGAAGGCCGGCCTCGAGCGCCTTGTCCTTCTGCTCCGTCGTGATGTAGCCGTCCGCGGCCATGAAGTTGACGCAGCGCTCCCAGCGGGCCGTCGCCTTCGCCTTCGCTGCGGCGCCGTTGGCCGGGTCCCAGTTCGACGGCGAGGGGATGATCCCAGCGAGGAACGCAGCCTGCGACGGGGTGAGCTTCTTGGCGGTCGTGCCGAAGTAGGCCTCCGCCGCGGTCTCGATCCCGTACGCGCCGCGGCCGAAGTAGATGGTGTTCATGTAGTCCTGGAGGACCTGGTCCTTCGGCGTCTCCTTCGACACCTTGATCGCCGTGAGCGCCTCCTTGAACTTTCCGACGTAGTCGGTCGTCGAGCCCGTGTGGAAGTAGCGCTCGACGTACTGCTGCGTGATCGTCGAGCCACCTGCCTGGTTGCCGCCTACGTTCTTGAGGTTGGTCACGAGGGCGCGGGCGATCCCCTTGGGGTCGACGCCCGAGTTGCTGTAGAAAGTCCGGTCTTCCGACGCCACGACCGCCTGGCTCACGTAGTCCGGAAGATCGGCCAGCTCGACGATCTTGCGGTTCTGGTTGGCGTAGGCGTCGTTGGAGTCGCTCGACGACGACCGCAGGTTGCCGATCACGGTCTTGCCGTCCGCGTAGTACACGGTCGACGTCTGGATCTTCGTGTAGGCCGCGCCGGCCGTCGGCACCTTCGTCGTCGCGTACGCGGCGACGACGACGCCGACACCGAGCGCGAAGATGCCGAGGAACGCACCCACGACGACGCGCCACGACGGCAGCCACCGGCGGAAGCTCGTCACGTGGTAGCGCGGGTAGTTGACGTAGCGCCGCCACCCGGTGCGCGGGTTGCCCTTCTTCACCGCGGCGCGCCCGCCGGCCGCGGCAGCCCCCGTCTTCGCCGTCGACGACGGCCGGCTCGTCGGGCGGGTCCGCCCGGCCGTGGAGGCGGCGGGGCGGGGTGTGGCGCCGGGGCGCGCGGAGGAGCGCGGCGTCGTCGGGCGGATGGAGGGCGGCGGCGGGACCGGACCGCGCGCAGCGCCGTCGGAACCGCCGGTGCTGCTGAAGTTCGGTCGGCCGGGAAGGCCGCCGTTCGCGTCGCCTGCGGAGCTCACGCTCAGCCTCTCGTCGGACGGTCAGGACAGTGGTGGACGCTGCTGCGCGGTCGAGAGGACCGGCGCCACGCCCTTGGGAAGGATAGGCGGTCACCCTTCGCCCGGGCCCGGTCGCACGCCTGGCGCGGCGGATGCTTCGCCACAGTTGCCCCGGCCGTTCGCCGGTCCTTCACAAGCGCGCGCGAAGGGTCGCACGCACCACGGTTCTTGCATCGAGGCATCGACTCGACGTAACCTCCCGATGTATCAACTCGATACATCGACTCTGACTCCCCGAAGGAGGTGCCCGCGTGCGCAGCCGTTCCGACGTGCTCGAGACCGCGATCCTGGGCCTCCTCAAGGAGTCCCCCCTGCACGGGTACGAGCTGCGCAAGCGCCTGAACCTCGTGCTCGGGTCGTTCCGTGCCCTCTCGTACGGCTCGCTGTACCCGGCCCTGAAGTCCCTCGTGACCCGGGGTCTGATCGTCGGGACCGACAGCTCCGAGGCCAGCGCCGCGCACCTCGCGCCCGCCCTCTCGGGAAAGCGTTCCCGCATCGTCTACGAGCTGACCGCAGAAGGCAAGGAGCACCTGCAGACCCTCCTCGCGCAGGCCGGACCGGCCGCGTGGGAGGACGAGAACTTCGACGTCCGCTTCGCCCTCTTCGGGCAGACGGACGCCGACACCCGCCTGAGGATCCTCGAAGGCCGGCGCAGCCGGCTCACCGAGAGGCTCGAGGCGGTCCGTGAGTCCACCAACCGGTCTCGCGCACGCATGGACGAGTACACGTGGGAGCTCCAGCGCCACGGACTCGAGCAGGTCGAGCGCGAGGTCCGCTGGCTGGACGGGCTCATCACCGCGGAACGCGACCGGCGTTCACCGCACTGACGAGCCGCCCCGGGCCTCCCGGTCCGCAGGCACCCAGCAAGCCGACGGCGAACGTCGCCCCGGCACTTGAGAAGGTAAGGAGCGAGGATGTCCTCCATCCGCGTCGCCATCGCAGGCGTCGGCAACTGCGCGTCGTCCCTGGTTCAGGGCGTCGAGTTCTACAAGGACGCCGCCCCGGACTCGACCGTCCCGGGCCTCATGCACGTCCAGTTCGGTGACTACCACATCTCGGACGTCGAGTTCGTCGCCGCGTTCGACGTCGACGCGAAGAAGGTCGGCTTCGACCTCGCCGACGCCATCAACGCGTCCGAGAACAACACCATCAAGATCACCGACGTCCCGCCCACCGGCGTGACCGTCCAGCGCGGCCCGACCTTCGACGGCCTCGGCAAGTACTACCTCCAGACCATCGAGGAGTCCGACGCCGCCCCCGTCGACGTCGTCCAGGTCCTCAAGGACAACAAGGTCGACGTGCTCGTCTCCTACCTCCCGGTGGGCTCCGAGGAGGCCGACAAGTTCTACGCGCAGGCCGCCATCGATGCGGGCGTCGCGTTCGTCAACGCCCTCCCCGTCTTCATCGCCTCCGACCCCGAGTGGGCCGCGAAGTTCGAGGCCGCCGGTGTCCCGATCGTCGGCGACGACATCAAGTCGCAGGTCGGCGCCACCATCACGCACCGCGTCATGGCCCGCCTGTTCGAGGACCGCGGCGTCGTGCTGGACCGCACGTACCAGCTCAACGTCGGCGGCAACATGGACTTCAAGAACATGCTCGAGCGCGAGCGTCTCGAGTCCAAGAAGATCTCGAAGACCCAGGCCGTCACGTCCAACCTGTCCGGCCCGCTCGCCGGCAAGAAGGACGACAAGAACGTCCACATCGGCCCGTCGGACTACGTCGCCTGGCTCGACGACCGCAAGTGGGCGTACGTCCGCCTCGAGGGCCGCGCGTTCGGCGAGGTGCCCCTGAACCTGGAGTACAAGCTCGAGGTCTGGGACTCCCCCAACTCGGCCGGCATCATCATCGACGCCGTCCGCGCCGCGAAGATCGCCAAGGACCGTGGCGTCGGTGGCCCGATCCTCTCCGCGTCGACCTACCTCATGAAGTCCCCGCCCGTGCAGACGGAGGACACCGAGGGTCGCGCGCAGCTCGAGGCGTTCATCCGCGGCGAGCGGGAGCGCTGAGCCTCCCCGCTCTGACGCACCCCTTCGAAGGCCCGGCACGGTTCGTCCGTGCCGGGCCCTCGGGCGTCGTCGTGGTTCCGTTCGTCCTGGTTTCGACGGGCGGGCTGGGGGATGTGCGCACCCGTAGGCTGTGGCGGTGGTACCCACCGAGCCCGACGTCCCCACCGCCGACGCTTCCGACGCACCGGGGACCGAGCCGGTGGCGAACGCTGCCAAGGCGACCGTGCTCACCGACCTGCGGGACCTCGGCCGGCTCGCGGGCTTCCGCAAGCTCATGGCCGCCCGGCTCACCAGCCAGCTCGGCGACGGCATGTTCCAGGTGGGCCTCGCGAGCCTCTTCTTCTTCTCCGCGACGACGTCCCCGAAGGGCGTCACCGCGACGCAGGTCGCCGCGGCCTTCGCGGTGATGCTGCTGCCGTTCACGATCGTCGGGCCGTGGGCGGGCGTGTTCCTCGACCGGTGGCGCCGACGCCAGGTGCTGGTCGTCGGGAACCTCGTGCGCCTGGTCCTGGCGGTCGCGCTGACCGTCGTCATGGCGACGACCGGCGTGAACCTCGCGGTCTACGTGCTCGCGCTGACCGCGCTCAGCGTCAACCGTTTCCTCCTGTCGGCGTTCTCGGCGTCGCTGCCGCACGTCGTGCCCCGCAGCCACCTGCTCACCGCGAACGCGCTCGTCCCGACGCTGGGCTCGATCGCCGCGGGCGTGGGCGGCGCCGTCGGGTTCGTGACGCGCCTCGCGCTCCCCGACGGACACGCCCAGGACGCCGGTGCGCTCGCCTTCGCCGCAGTGGCGTTCGGGGTGTCGTCCCTGTTCGCGAGGCGGTTCGAGCGCTCGACGCTCGGACCCGACGTCGTGCGCAGCCGCGACGAGCTGCGGGCCGAGCTCGCGCGCACCGGCCGCGACCTCGTCGACGGCGCGCGCTACCTCCTCGTGCGTCGCACCCCCGCGCAGGGCCTGGGCGTCGTGTTCGCGACCCGGTTCCTCTACGGCATGGTCTTCATCGCGTGGCTGCTGCAGTGCCGCAACCTGCTCTCCGACCCGTCCGACGTCGACGGCGGGGCTGTGAAGTTCGCGTCCGTCCTCGGCGCGACGGGGCTCGGCTTCGGGCTCGCGGTCGTCCTCACGCCGACCCTCAGCCGGTACACGGGCCCGCAGCGGTGGATCGTCGGCTGCCTCGGCCTCGGCGCCGTGGCGCAGGCGCTCACGGTGCACGTCGCGCTCCCCACGATCCTCGTCGCCTCCGCGCTCCTGGGCCTCGCCGCCCAGGGCGCGAAGATCGCGGTCGACACCATCGTGCAGCGCGACGTCGACGACGCCTTCCGCGGCCGCGCCTTCGCGCTCTACGACGTCCTCTACAACGCGGGCTTCGTGGGCTCGGCCGCGCTCGCGGCCGCCACCCTGCCCGACGACGGCGACGCCCCGGGCGTGCTCGCCGCCATGGCCGTGGTGTACGTCGTCCTGGCGGTGGTGCTCGGCCGCTGGGGCGCACGGGACGCGGCACCCGTCGACACGAGCAGCTGGGGGCGTGCCGCCGAGGCGCGCTGACCGGTCCCGCTCAGTCGTCGGCAGGCGGGTCCGCGAGCGGCCAGCCCGCGGCCGCGAGGACGGCCCGGACCCGGGCGACGTCCCGCTCGATCGGCTCCTGCGCCGTCGTGCGGGAGACGAGGTCCTCGATCGCCTCGTGCGCGATCGGGCCGCGGTCGTGCTGCTGGACGACGGCGAGCGCCACGTCCTCGACCTCCTGCTCGGTGAGGGTCCGGCGCAGCAGGGCGAAGAGCGGCACGTAGTCGTGCTCGGGGACACCGGCGGGGTAGCCCTCGCGCAGCCAGCCCACGACGTTCGCGACTCGTGACGGCACGGTCAGCTCCTCACGATCAGGACGATGCCGCCCACGACGGCCGCGAGGACGATCACGAAGCACACGGCCGCGGTCACGGTGCCGAGCACCCGGCGCGGCGGGGCGAGCGCCTCGCCGGTCTCGCCGTCGGTGGAACGCCCCTCGATCCGGCCCTCGGCCTGGAAGACTCCGCGCAAACCGAGCGCGAAGAGCGCGGGCAGGCCGGCACCGACCACGACGCTCGCGAGCACCACCTGACCGAGCGCCGACCAGTCGACGTACGAGCTCATCGGGTACCTCCGGCGGTCATCGGGTGGCGACGGGCTGGGTGGCGGGCCGGGGCTCCCAGTCGTCGTTGACGTTGTCGTGGCGGATCGGCTTGCGCCGCGCGGCCCACCAGAACCCGGCGGAAGCCACGACGAGAGCCGCGAGGACCACCCCGTTGCCGAGGGCTCCGCCGATGGCGTGCAGGACGACGTACGCGACGGCGCCGACCGCGCCCGAGGCCGGGAGGGTCACGACCCACGCCGACACGAGCCGGCCGGCGACGTTCCAGCGCACGTGGTCGCCGCGCCCGAGGCCGGACCCGAGGATCGAGCCGGACGCCACGTGCGTCGTCGAGAGGGGGTAGCCGAAGTGGCTCGACAGGAGGATCACCGCGGCGGACGACGTCTCGGCGGCCATGCCCTGCGGCGGCTGGATCTCGACGAGGCCCTTGCCGAGCGTCCGGATCACGCGCCAGCCGCCCAGATAGGTGCCGAGGGCGATCGCCAGGCCGCACGCGAACACCACCCAGAGCGGGACGCCCGAGCCGGCGGGGACCGCGCCGCCCGCGATCAGCGCGAGCAGGATGATGCCCATCGTCTTCTGGGCGTCGTTGGTCCCGTGGGCGAGCGACACGAGCGACGCGGACCCGATCTGGCCCCAGCGGAAGTCGCGGGTGCGGTTGCGCTCGGGCACGTCGCGCGTGATCCGGTACACGAGCCAGGTGCCGATGCTCGCCACGAGCCCCGCCGCCACGGGTGCGACGAGCGCCGGCACGATGACCTTCGAGACGAGCCCGCTCCACACCACGCCCGACGTGCCCGCGGCGGCGAGCACCGAGCCGACGAGCCCTCCGATGAGGGCGTGCGACGAGCTCGACGGGATGCCCAGGTACCACGTCGCGAGGTTCCACACGATCCCGCCGACGAGCCCCGCGAACACCACGGGGAGCGTGACCACGCCCTGCTCGACGATGCCCGACGCGATGGTCGCCGCGACGCTCAGGGAGAGGAACGCCCCGACGAGGTTGAGCACGCCGGACAGCGCGACCGCGAGACGGGGCTTCAGCGCACCGGTCGCGATGGACGTGGCCATCGCGTTGCCGGTGTCGTGGAAGCCGTTGGTGAAGTCGAACGCCAGGGCGGTCAGCACCACGACGACGAGGAGGCCGGTGTCCACGCTCTCAGCGTGTGCCCGGCCGGCGGCGTCGGGAAGGCCCGGCCGCCAGAGTTCACCGACTGTTCAGGTGCGGCGCGCGACGCACGGCACCGTGCCGGCTCAGGCGGGGTCGTACCAGGCCGGGTCGAGGCGGCGGTTCTCCTCGCACCAGCGGCAGACGAGGTCCTCCTCGTCGCGCAGCGCGTCGCCGCAGTCCCGGCACAGGGCGTCGGGGACGGGAACCGTCGCGACGACCCCGAGGACCGTGCCCGGGGTGTGCTCCTCCGCCACCAGTGCACTCATGCGAATCGTCCCTCCGTCCGAGATCGACGAGCGTCCGTCCTCGTCTCGAGCATGCTCCCCCGGGGCGCCCACACGGCCGCGACGCGCCCGGGACCACCGAACCCGGTCAGGACTGCTCGGGACGCGCCGCCCACCAGGCGAGGAGCTCGTCGCGCGCGACGTCCTCGCCCACGGAGCCGCGGTCCATGCGCAGCTCCATGAGGAAGCGGTACGCCTCCCCCACGACGGGCCCGGGCCCGACGCCGAGGAGCGCCATGATCTGCTGACCGTCGAGGTCGGGCCGGATGCGCGCGAGCTCCTCCTCGCCGCGCAGCCGCTCGATCCGGCGCTCCAGGTCGTCGTACGCGTCCGAGAGCCTGCGGGCCTTGCGGCGGTTGCGTGTCGTGCAGTCGGCGCGGGTGAGGCGGTGGAGGCGCTCGAGCAGCGGCCCGGCGTCGGTGACGTACCGGCGGACCGCGGAGTCGGTCCACTCGCCGTCGCCGTAGCCGTGGAAGCGCAGGTGCAGCTCGACGAGGCGCGAGACGGCCTTGACCGTCTCCTTGTCGTACCGCAGCGCCTTGAGCCGCTTGGCCGTGAGCTTCGCACCCACGACCTCGTGGTGGTGGAAGCTGACCCCGCCCCCGGCCTCGAACCGCCGCGTCGCGGGCTTCCCGACGTCGTGCAGGAGGGCCGCGAGGCGCAGGACCAGGTCGGGCGCGGGAACCGCGCCCTCGGGACCCGTCTCGAGGTCGATGGCCTGCTCGACGACGGTGAGGGTGTGCTCGTAGACGTCCTTGTGGCGGTGGTGCTCGTCGATCTCGAGGCGCAGCGCGGGGAGCTCCGGCAGGACGTGCTCGGCGAGGCCTGTGGTGACCAGCACCTCGAGGCCCGCCCGCGGCCCCGCGGACAGCAGCAGCTTGTCGAGCTCGTCGCGCACGCGCTCGGCGGAGACGATGGTGATGCGGTCGGCCATGCCGCGCGCGGCCGCGAAGGTCTCCTCCTCCACCGTGAACCCGAGCTGGCCCGCGAAGCGTGCGGCCCGCATCATCCGGAGCGGGTCGTCGTCGAACGAGCGCTCGGGCTGGATCGGCGTCCGCAGCACCTTCGCCGCGAGGTCGGTCAGACCGCCGTGAGGGTCGACGAACTCGAGGTCGGGCACCCGCACGGCCATCGCGTTGACCGTGAAGTCGCGGCGCGACAGGTCGCCCTCGAGCGTGTCGCCGAACGCCACGACCGGCTTGCGCGTGACGTGGTCGTAGGCGTCGGAGCGGTACGTCGTCACCTCGACGACGACGTCCCCCTCGGGGCGTCCGGCGCGCCCGCCGAAGCGCTTCGCCCCGATGGTGCCGAACTCCTTGCCGATGTCCCAGTGCGCGTCGCCCCACGAGGACAGGAGGGCGAGGGTCTGGTCGGGCGTCGCGGACGTCGCGAAGTCGAGGTCGTTGCTGGCCCGCCCGAGGAACGCGTCCCGGACCGGGCCGCCGACGAGCGAGAGCTCGTGGCCGGCGGCGCGGAACATCGCGCCGAGCTCGATCGCCGCGGGCGCGAGCTCCGTCAGGACGCCGAGCGCACGGCGCTGCAGCTCGAGCTCGTCTGGCGTGGGGTTCGGCACGAGGGTCAAGCCTACCGAGTGGCGCCCGCGGCACCGCGGGCCCGCTCCCCCGGCGGCCGCGGCCTGCGGGGACGCGTCGGTGACCGGTCCCGGGTACCGAGGTCGGTAAAGTTGATTCATGCCCACGCCCGCACCACCCCCAGGACGTCAGGGCATCCCGACGCCGCCAGGTGGGCACGCGCTGTGGGTCGACCCGGACGAGCTCCGCCAGGTGCACGTGTCGCCGTCGGCGTCGCTGCCCGTCTCGGAGGAGATCTCTGCCGGTGGCCTCGTGGTCGACGACGACGACGTCCCCCGGGCCGCGGTGATCGCCCGGCGCAACCGCGGCGGCCGGCTCGAGTGGTGCCTGCCCAAGGGACATCTCGAGGGCGACGAGACGCCCGAGGAGGCCGCGGTCCGCGAGATCCGCGAGGAGACCGGCATCCAGGGCACCGTCGAGAGCCACGTCGGCACCATCGACTACTGGTTCACGGGCGACGACCGGCGCGTCCACAAGGTCGTGCACCATTTCCTGCTGCGTGCGGTGGGCGGCATCCTGACGGTCGAGGACGACCCCGACCAGGAGGCGGAGGCAGCGGCGTGGATCCCGCTCGACGAGCTCGAGTCCCGTCTGGCGTACCCGAACGAGCGGCGGATCGCCCACGCGGCGCACGAGGCGCTGCGCGGGCGTCCGACCTGGACGCACGTGAGCTCGAGCATCACGACGCACCGCGCGTCGGACGCATGAGGCACCGCACGGCCGCGCGGGGGCGGACCGCCCTCGCGGCGCGGACGACGCTCGCCGCGCTCGCCGCCGTCCTGCTCGCCGGGGTCCTGCTCCCCTCGACGTCGACGGCCGCCACGCCCCTCGGCGGCTCCGCGGCGTCCGCGCGGGTCGCGGCGGCGGCCAAGGCCACCGTGACCGCGACGCTCGTGAGCGTCAGCCCGCAGCTCGCGCGGCCCGGCGACGACGTGACGGTCGTCGTCGAGGTCCGCAACGGCACCAAGAAGACGATCGACGAGCCACGCGCCTCCCTCTCCCTCAACCGCTACCGGCCGTCGACGCGCGCGGACGTCGACACGTGGGCGGACGCCGACCCGGACTCCGACGTCGGCCCGGTGCTCGCTGCGAAGGACGCCCCGGACGCCCTCGCGCCCGGCGCGACCTGGACCGCGACCATCACCGCCGACGCGGCGAGCCTCGGCCTGACCGCCGTCTGGGGGCCGCGCCCGCTCGCCGTCACGGTCACGGACGGTGCCGGCTCGTCCCCGACGACGTCGCCGCGGCTCGCCGTCGTGCGGTCCTTCCTGCTCTGGTACCCGGTGGGCGCCGACGGCGCGGGCGGCTCGTCGGAGACGGTGACTCCCGTGAACCTCTCGGTCGCGGTCCCGCTCACGGGCCCCGCCCTCGAGGCGAGCGACGCCACCGCCACCGCGACGGCGATCGAGGCGGCGACCACCGGCCGGCTCGCCGACGTGGTCGACGCCACGTCCGACGTCGACGGCGTCACCTGGGTCGCCGACCCCGCGCTCGTCGCCGCCGCGTCCAACGCGACCGGCGCCGCGGCGAGCTGGGCCCGCCAGGTGTGCGCGCTCGCGAAGGCCCACGACACCTACCTGCTGCCCGCGTTCGACGCCGACGCCGGCGCCCTCGCGCACGCCGGCCACGACATCCCGCGCGGGTCGGCAGCGGTGACCAGCGCACGCTGCGGTACGTCCGAGACCGCGACCGACCTCCGCCACGCCTGGAACGACGGTCTCACCTGGCCCGCGACGGGTACCCCCGACAAGGTCACGTTCGCCGCCGCCGTCCGGTCGGGTCGCGGCCTCGTCGTGACGCGCGGGAGCCAGGACGGCCCGCTCTCGCCCGTCACCCCGGCGTCGGACACGCCCGACGCCGTCACGAGCGTCCAGACCGAGTCCGGCGACGCCACCGCGCTCGTCGCGGACGACCAGCTCAGCAGCCTGCTCGCCCGGACGCACGACACGGCAGCCGCACTGCAGCTCGTCCTCGCGCAGACGGCCGTGATCGCTCGGCAGGCCGATGCCGACCCCGCGGATGCCGCGCAGCTCCTCGCCACGCTCCCCCGGACCTGGAACCCCGACCCCGGCACCGCGAACGCCGAGCTCGACGCCCTGCACGACGCCCCGTGGATCGCCCTCCAGCCACTCAGCACGCTCGCCCGGGCCCAGCCCGACCACGTGGTGCGGCGCGCACCCGCCGCGGCGTCGGCGTCGCGCAAGGAGCTCGACCCCGAGGCCGTGGACGCGCTGCTCGGTGCCCGCACCTCGGTCGGCAGGTTCGCGACCGTCGTGGAGGACCCCAAGGCCCTCACCGCACCCGTCGAGGCCGACACGCTCGCGCCGCTCGCCGTGGCCTACCGGTCCGACGCCGCCGCCCGGGACGAGGCCGTCCGGGCGGCGCTCGACGCGAGCCACGCCGTGACGGCAAGCCTGTCCGTCGTGGGGGGCAGCACGCTCAACATCATCAGCGCCCAGGGCGACGTGCCCGTCACCGTGCGCAACGCGCTCGACCAGCCGGCGCGCGTCATGGTCGAGCTGCACTCGACCGACCCGAAGCTCAGCGTCCTCAAGACACCCGAGGTGACCGTCGGCGCCCACGACAGCGCGACGGTCGGCGTGCCCGTCCGGGCCATCGGCAACGGCAACGTGTCCGCCTACGTGGAGCTGCTCACGCCCGGCGGCCACAGCATCACGACGGCGCCCGCGTTCGACGTCCGGGTGCGCGCGTCCTGGGAGACGGTCGCCACCACGGTGATCGTCGTGCTCCTCGGACTCGGGCTGGTCGCAGGGATCTGGCGTACGGTGCGACGAGGACGGTCGAGCGCCCGCGTGACCCGTGCCCAGGCCCCCGAGGCCGAGGTCGCCGGCACGCCGGAGGCCACGGGCCAGGTTCCCGTGGCGCCCGCGCCGCCCGGTACCGTCCCTCCCGGCCCACCGTCGCCCCGCGACGCCGCCCCGCCCGCACCCGCCCACGATCCCGCACGCCACGACACGGAGGACCCGTCATCGGACCCCGCCACGCACGCAGGCCGCAGCGGACCCGCCTGAGCGGGTCCGCGCCGTCGCGCGCGCCGAAGCCGTGGGACCGCCACGTGCGGGCGCAACGCGCGGGGCACGGCGCCGCGCCCGGGGACCCCCGGTGGCAGGACACCTCCGACGTGCTCGGCAACGACGTCGACGTCGCGGGGCGGGCCACGCTCGGCGACATCGAGGTGCCCGCGCTCGAGGAGGCGTACCTCGAGACCGCGACCATCCCCATCCCGGTGGTCCCGCAGGACGGCGCGCCTCCATCGTCGGGCGCCGCGACCGACGGGCTCGCAGCGGACGGCGTCGGCATGACCGACGGGGCCGAGCCCGCGACCACGACGGGAGCGCAGGCGTCGCTCGGGCGCAGCACCGCGCTCATGGCGGCGGGGACGGCAGCCTCGCGCCTGCTCGGCCTCGTGCGGAACATCGTTCTCGTCGCCGCTGTCGGCGTCACCGGCGAGGTCGCGAACGCGTTCGACGTCGCCAACAAGCTCCCGAACATCCTGTTCGCGATCCTCGCGGGCGGCGTCCTCAACGCGGTGCTCGTGCCGCAGATCGTCCGCGCCTACCAGGCACGGAACGCCCAGGAACGCCTCGACAAGCTCCTCACCCTCTCCGGCCTGGCGCTCGTCGTCATCACGACGATCCTCACGCTGGGCGCGAGCGTCGTCGTCGGCTTCTACACGAAGGGCTGGTCGGACGACCAGCTGCACCTCGCCGTCGCGTTCGCCGTCTGGTGCATCCCGCAGCTGTTCTTCTACGGCATCTACACGCTGCTCGGGCAGGTGCTCAACGCGCGCGGCCAGTTCGGGCCGTTCATGTGGGCGCCCGTGCTCAACAACGTCGTCGCGATCGCGGGGACCGTCGTCTACATCTGGATCTACGGGTCGTACGTCAAGGGCGGTCCGACGTCCGACGTCACCACGTGGGACGGACCGCAGATCGCGCTGCTCGCCGGGACCGCGACCGCGGGCATCGCCGCGCAGGCGCTCATCCTGCTGGTGCCGCTGTACCGGCGCGGCTTCCGCTGGCACCTGCGGCTCGGGCTCCACGGCATCGGGCTGCGGTCCGCCGGCAACGTGGCCGGGTGGACCTTCCTCGCGGTGCTTCTCGAGCAGGTCGGGATCGCGTTCATCACCCGGTTCGCGTCGTCCGCCTCCGACGCCGCGGGCGGCGGTCACGTCGCCGGCAACGCGGCCTACTCGCAGGCCCTGATGATCTACCTGCTGCCGCACTCGCTCGTGACCGTGTCCATCGCGACCGCGCTGTTCACGGGGATGGCTGCCGCGGCGTCCCGGTCGGACCGCGACACCGTCCGCCGGCTCGTCTCCCACGGCCTGCGGACCGTCGGCGTCTTCACGTTCTTCGCGACCGCCGTCGTCGCGCTGCTCGCCGGTCCGCTGACCAAGCTCCTCGTGCCGTCCGTGAGCGACGCCGACGGGCACGCGATCGCCCAGGTCCTCGCGGCGATGGCGTTCGGCCTCGTCGGGCTCGGCGGCATGGTGCTCATGAAGTGGGTGTACTTCGCGTTCGAGGACGGACGGACCGTCTTCTGGATCCAGGTCCCCGCGACCGGTCTCCTCGTCCTGCTGTCGTGGGTCGGGACGATGGTCCTGCCGCCGCACCTCTGGGTCGTGGGGATCGGCGTCGCGATGGCGGTGTCGAACACGGTCACCGTCCTCATGCGGACCGCCGGCGTCTCCCGCCTGCTGCACGGGCTCGACGGGCCACGCATCCTGAGCCAGCACACCCGGGTCGTCATCGCGACGGTCCTGTCGGCGCTCGTCGGCGCGCTCGCGCTGTGGGTCCTGCCCGGCAGCGGGACGGGCTCGTGGTTCGGGGCGCTCGTGACCGTCGTGGTCGTCGGCGCGGTCATGACGGGCGTCTACTTCGCCGGGCTCCGGGTGCTTCGCGTCACGGAGCTGTCCGACCTCCTGGCACCTTTCGTGAACAAGCTGCGCAGGCTCGCGCGCCGATGAGCGCAGCTCCGGGTCTGGACCAGCCCCGATGCGTACCATGAACACGCACGCCAGCCCCCGAACCCAGCGAGGACACGTGACCGACATCGGGACCACGCTCGTCGCGCGGTACGCGCTCACCGCGCCGCTTCCGCACGACCTGACGAACGTGGCCGTGTGGGCCGCCGAGGACCAGGTCCTGGGCCGCCAGGTCCGGATCGTCCTCCCCTCCGGACCGCACGTCGCGGCCACGCTCGACGCCGCGCGGCGGGCCGCCCTCGTGAGCGATCCCCGGCTCCTCCGCGTGCTCGACGTCGGCGTCGACCGGATGGCGGACGCCCTCGGCGGTCCCGGCACGGACGTCCCGTACGTCGTCACCGAGCGGGTTCAGGGCAGCACGCTCGGCGAGCTGGTGGCGGCCGGTCCGCTCAGTCCCGGCGTCGCCCGCACGATCGTCGGCGAGGCCGCTGCCGCGCTCGAGTCCGCGCGCCGGCGCGGCCTCCACCACTGGGCGCTGCGCCCGGACGCCGTCCGCGTGGTCGGGAGCCGCGTGGTCGTGACCGGGCTCGGCGTCGACGGACCGGTGAGCGGCCTCGAGGACCCCGACGGCGACGTCGGGTCGCGCCGGGACGCCGACGCTCTCGTCGGGCTGCTGTACCACCTGCAGAGCGGCCGCTGGCCGGGCAACGCGCTCGAGGGTGACTGGCTCTCCCCCGACGCGCCGCGGCCCTCGCCCGCACCGCGGTCGCGCGACGGCGCCCCCGTCGGGCTCGACCAGCTCGCCCCGCAGGCGCCCGGCGACCTCGTGACGCTCTGCGCCGCGACCTTCACCACGGGCACGGGCCCGCACACCCCCGGCGAGGTCGTCGCGGCGCTCGAGCCGTGGGCCGCGCTGCCCCCCGAGGGCCCTGTCCCGACCGCGTCCGCAGCCGCAGCCTCCCTGGCGTCCACCTCTCCCGCTGCTGTCGCCGCCCCGTCCGGGGGGGCTCCCGCGCGCGAGTCCGTCCTGCATCCCGGTGCCGTCGTCGCCGGTGGTGTCGCCGCGGGCGCGGCGGCGGGCGTCGCCGCCGGCGGAGCCGTCCCCGTGCTCCGTGACCCTTCAGGCGTCGGTGGCGCGACGCTCGCCGGCCCCACGACACCGGCACCGCCGGTCGTCGCGGCGCCCACCTCGGCGCAGCCCGGCCCGGCGCCCCAGCGGGCGTCGTGGGCGACGCCGTCGGGCGCGGGGCCCCAGGCCCCCTCGGCAGGTGGGCCTCAGGACCCGGCAGGCGGCGGTCCGAACGGTCCCGCGGGCGGCTGGCCGGGAGACCCGTCGTTCCAGCCCGAGCCCCCGCGGTTCTCGCGCGACCGCCTCCCGAAGTCGGCCGACGAGGTCGAGCGGCACCGTTTCGACCCCACGCGCGTCGTGCTCGCGCTCTTCACGGCGGGCGTCGTCGTCGCGACCGTGTTTGCCGTCGTCGGGCTGACGCACAACTTCAAGCCCGCGCTCGTCTACCAGGAGAAGGCGTCGCCCGCGGCCGCCGCTCCGCAGGCGACCTCGAAGCCCGGCGCCACGCAGCAGCCCACGCAGGCTCCGCAGGAGGACGTCCGTCCGATCATCGCCAAGGGCCAGCAGGTCGACCCGCCGCCTCAGGGCGACCAGAACGAGCACCCCGAGGCCGCCGACCGCGCCTACGACGGCGACCTCAAGACGTACTGGTACACGCGCACCTACAACACGCAGGAGTTCTCCGGCCTGAAGTCGGGCGTGGGCTACGAGATCACCCTCGAGCAGGCGGCCCCGGTGAGCCGGATCGTCCTCGACACGAACAACAACGGCGGACACGTCGAGGTCCGCGCCACCGACGCCGCGAACCCCACGGACGGCACCGTGCTCGCGTCGGCCAGCTTCTCGCCCGAGACCACGCTCAGCTTCGACAAGCCGGTGACGGCCAAGCGCTTCGTCCTGTGGATCACCGTCCTGCCGAAGACGAGCGAGGGCAAGAACCGCGTCGAGCTCAACGAGATCCAGATCTCCTGACCCGGCGACCGGACGGCACGCCGTCGCCGAGACCGCGCGGGGGCGCGTGCGCCGTCGGCGGGTGAGACGGAACAATGGGGGGCAGGCCGTGGTTGAAGGCGGCGACACACCCGAGGAGCAGCAGTGACCCAGAGCACGCCCACGACGCCCGCCGTCGTCCCCGACACGACGCCGCGTGAGATCGTCATCATCGGCTCCGGCCCGGCCGGTTACACGGCCGCCGTGTACGCGGCGCGCGCCGGCTTCAACCCGCTGGTCCTCGCGGGTTCGGTGACCGCGGGCGGCGCGCTGATGAACACCACCGACGTCGAGAACTTCCCCGGGTTCCCGGACGGCGTCCTCGGACCCGAGCTCATGGAGTCCATGCAGAAGCAGGCCGAGCGGTTCGGCGCCCAGATCGAGTGGGACGACGCGACCGAGGTCGAGCTCGACGGCGACGTCAAGGTCATCCGCACCGCCAACGGCGAGACGTACACCGCGAAGGCCGTGATCCTCGCGACCGGGTCGGCCTACCGCGAGCTCGGGCTCGAGGGCGAGAAGCGTCTCTCGGGCCGCGGCGTGTCGTGGTGCGCGACGTGCGACGGCTTCTTCTTCCGCGACCAGGTGATCGCCGTCGTCGGCGGCGGGGACTCCGCGGTCGAGGAGGCCACGTTCCTCACACGGTTCGCATCGAAGGTCGTCATGGTCCACCGCCGCGACCAGCTCCGCGCCTCCAAGATCATGGCCGACCGTGCGGAGGCCGACCCGAAGATCGACTTCGCGTGGAACAGCGAGGTCGTCGGCGTGCACGGTGACGCGAAGGTCGAGCGGCTCACGCTGCGCGACACCGTCACGGGTGACGAGCGCGAGCTCGACGTCACCGGCCTGTTCGTCGCGATCGGCCACGAGCCGCGCACGGACCTCGTCAAGGGGCAGGTCGACCTCGACGAGAACGGCTACATCCTCGTCCAGGGCCGCACGACCCTGACGAACCTCCCCGGCGTCTTCGCGTGCGGCGACGCCGTGGACCACCGCTACCGCCAGGCGATCACCGCCGCCGGCTCCGGCTGCTCGGCCGCGCTCGACGCGCAGGCGTACCTCGACGAGGTCACCGGCACGGCGTCGCTCCCCGAGCAGGCGGTCGAGGCCGTCATCGCCTGAGCTCGTCTTCCGTCCTGCAGCCCCACGCCGGCGGCGACCGCCGGCCCGTCCTCTCACCGGAGGTTTCCATGGGTGACTTCACCGCCCCCGTCACCGACGACTCGTTCAAGGCCGACGTCCTCGAGTCCGACGTGCCGGTGCTCGTCGACTTCTGGGCCGAGTGGTGCGGCCCGTGCCGCCAGGTCGCGCCCATCCTCGAGGAGCTCGCCGAGCAGTACGAGGGCAAGGTCAAGGTCGTCAAGCTCGACACCGACGCGAACCCGCAGGTCACCGCGGCGTACGGCGTCGTCTCGATCCCGACGCTCAACTTCTACCGCGGCGGCGAGCTCGTCCGCTCGCTCGTCGGCGGACGCCCCAAGCGCGCGCTCGCCGAGGAGATCGACGCGGTGCTCGAGGGCACCGAGGTCTGACCCCTCGTCCGGCGCCGTCGCGGCGCCGCGCACCACTCCGACGGCCGGTGCAGCCGGGCCCCGATGAGGGCACCGGCCGCACCGGCCGTCTTCACGTTCTCGTCACGCGCCCCGTGCGACACTGGGCTGCGTGACCGAGAACCTGAGTCCCCGTGAGCCCGCGACGTCCCCGACCACGGCCCAGGCCGCGGCAGCGGCGCGCGCGGCAGCGGCAGGTTCGGCAGCACCCGCGGGAACCCGGCTCGACCCGTGGTTCGGCTCGTACGCCGACCGTGCGCACGGCATGCGCGCGTCCGAGATCCGCGCCCTCTTCGCCGTCGCCAACCGCCCCGAGGTCGTCTCCCTCGCCGGGGGCATGCCCTACCTCAAGGGCCTCCCCCTCGACACCATCGCTGCGTCGGTGGCCGAGCTCGTCGCCACGCACGGCGCGACCGCCCTCCAGTACGGCAGCGGCCAGGGCGACGAGACCCTCCGCGAGCAGATCGTCGACGTCATGCGCCTCGAAGGCGTGTCAGCGCACCCGGACGACGTGGTCGTCACCACCGGTTCGCAGCAGGCGCTCGACCTCGTGACCCGGATCTTCGTCAACCCCGGCGACGTCGTCGTGGCCGAGGCGCCGTCGTACGTCGGGGCGCTCGGCGTCTTCCGCTCCTACCAGGCGGAGGTCGTGCACTCGCCCATCGACGAGCACGGCCTGATCCCCGAGGTGCTCGAGGAGACGCTCACGCAGCTCGAAGCGGCGGGCAAGACGGTCAAGCTGCTCTATCTCATCCCGAACTTCCACAACCCGGGCGGCGTCTCCATCTCCCTCGAGCGCCGGCCCCGCATCGTCGACATCGCGCAGCGGCACGGCGTGCTCGTCCTCGAGGACAACCCGTACGGGCTCCTCGGGTTCGACGGCGAGACGATGCCCGCGCTGCAGTCGTACCACCCCGACGGCGTCGTCTACCTCGGGTCGTTCTCCAAGACGTTCGCCCCCGGGTACCGCGTCGGCTGGGCGGTCGCGCCCCACGCGGTGCGCGAGAAGCTCGTCCTCGCGTCCGAGGCGGCGATCCTGTGCCCGTCGAACGCGTCGCAGATGGCGATCTCGACCTACCTGTCGACGTGCGACTGGGAGGGTCAGGTCAAGCAGTTCCGTGAGCTCTACCGGGAACGTCGTGACGCGATGGTCGGAGCGCTCGCCGAGCATCTCCCCTCCGCGTCGTGGACCGTCCCGGCCGGCGGCTTCTATACCTGGGTCCGGCTGCCCGAGGGCCTGGACGCCAAGGCCATGCTGCCGCGCGCTGTCACGGCCCGTGTCGCCTACGTCCCGGGCACCGCCTTCTACGCCGACGGCTCCGGCGCCGACCACATGCGGCTCTCGTTCTGCTACCCCACCCCCGACCAGATCCGTGAGGGCGTGCGGCGGCTCGCGGGTGTCGTGTCGAACGAGCTCGACCTCGCCACGATCTTCGGGACCGGCGCCGCCGGTGACGCCGGGTCACGCGCGCGCGCCACGGCCGACGTCCAGGCGCCCGGCCCCGACCTGGCCTGACCTTCGTACGCGGCCGTGCGCCGTCGGCGCCTCCCGCTCGGCGGCGCACGGCCCGGGCCGCCACCCCCACGACGAGGTCGGACAGCTGGCGGCCCGGCCTGGCTCCCAGAGAACCCGATCCAACTCCGACCCGGAGGCACGACGTGACTTCCCCCCGCAGCACCCGCTCGTCGGACGACCTCCGGGTCGTCGTCCTCGCCGGAGGTCTCTCGCACGAGCGTGACGTGTCCGTCCGGTCGGGGCGCCGCGTCGCAGGTGCGCTGCGGAGCACCGGCGTCGACGTCGTCGTCCACGACGTCGATGCCGACCTCGTCCCCACGCTCCACGAGCTCGAGCCGGACGTGGTGTGGCCGCTCCTGCACGGTGCGACCGGCGAGGACGGCTCGGTGCGCGAGATCCTCGACCTCCTCGGCGTCCCGTACGTCGGCACCGGACCCGCCGCGAGCCGTGTGGCGTGGAACAAGGAGATCGCCAAGGGCGTCGTCGCGCGGGCCGGGATCACCACGCCCGACTCCGTGACCCTCCAGCAGGATCTCTTCCGCGAGCTCGGAGCAGGCTCGGTGATGCAGGCCATCGTCGACCGGATCGGGCTCCCGCTCGTGGTCAAGCCGTCTCGGGGTGGGTCGGCCCTCGGCGTGAGCGTCGTGACCGAGCGCGGCGACCTCGCGCGTGCGCTCGTCGCCTCCTACGCCTACGGCGATGCCGCTCTCGTCGAGCGCGCCGTCACCGGGACCGAGATCGCGGTCAGTGTCGTCGAGACCGACGACGGGCCGGTCGCGCTCCCTGCCGTCGAGATCGTGACCGACGGCCCCTACGACTACGACGCCCGCTACAACCCCGGACGGAGCCAGTACTTCACGCCGGCTCGCCTCGACGCCGAGACCGCCGCACGCGCTTCGGACGCCGCCGTGACTGCCTTCAGCGAGCTCGGACTGCGCCACCTCGGCCGCGTCGACCTCATCGTCGACCACGACGGTGTCCCCCACTTCCTGGAGACCAACGTGGCGCCCGGGATGACCGAGACGTCGTTGTTCCCGCAGGCCGCTCTCGCGTCGGGGACGACGCTGGCGGCGGTCTACCGCGACATCGTCGAGCGGGCCGCCGCCGGGCGCTGACCTTCAGGACCACCAGAGCGGGCCCGCACTGGTCTCGTTCTCCTGACCGCCCGTCGCCGTCGTCGGCCCGGCGGCTCCGGTGCCTCTCCGTCGGGCGCCGGGGCGCAATGACGGCCGAGCCCTCGGCGCCCGCTCGACGCTCAGGACGTCCCCGGGGCCTCAGGTTGGAGCCTGTCGACCTGCGAGAACGTCCTCGGTCCGTTGCGGCTCGGCCGCAGCGACGCCCGCCCGGGACCCCGTCGTCGCCGGAACGAACGGGGGCGCCCGTCGTTCGACGGGCGCCCCTCGGATCGCGGTTCGAGTGTCACCGGCGCAGCAGGCCGGGGTCCTCCGGTGCCATCACGTCGAGGATCCGGTTGAGGTCCTCGACCGAGGCGAACTCGATGGTCACGCGGCCCTTCGACTTGCCGAGATCCACCTTGACCCGCGTCTCGAAGCGGTCGGACAGCCGCGATGCGAGTGCGTCGACGGCCTCGCTCCGTTGCCCCGCCCGCGGGCGGTGGGCTGGCGCCTTCTCGTCACCGACGCCCAGGGCGACGATTTCCTCTGTCGCCCGGACGGACAGCCCTTCGGAGACGATCCTCTGCGCGAGGCGCTCGATCGCCGCGCCGTCGGAGAGACCGAGAAGCGCGCGCGCGTGGCCTGCGGAGAGGACTCCGGCCGCGACGCGCCGCTGTACCAGCGGAGGCAGGCGGAGGAGCCGGAGGGTGTTGGAGATCTGCGGACGGGACCGGGAGATCCGCGTAGCGAGCTCGTCGTGCGTGCACCCGAAGTCGTCGAGGAGCTGCCGGTAGGCCGCTGCTTCCTCGAGCGGGTTCAACGCCGAGCGGTGAAGGTTCTCCAGGAGGGCGTCGCGGAGCAGGTCCTCGTCGTCGGTGACGCGGACGATCGCCGGGATCGTGTCCAGCCCGGCGGCCTGGGTCGCTCGCCAGCGCCGCTCCCCCATGATCAGCTCGTAGTGACCGGGATCCTCCGTCGCGGGCCGAACCACGACGGGCTGGAGGACGCCGATCTCCTTGATCGACCCGACGAGCTCGTCGAGCTCGCCCTCGTCGAAGACCGTGCGCGGCTGGCGCGGGTTCGGGCGGATGCTCGAGACCGGAAGCTCGGCGAAGGAGGCTCCCGGCACCGGGACCAGGCCATCGTCATGGACTTCGTCGGCTTCAGCGTTGGCGGGAACTCCGTCGGCTGGTGACGGCGCGTTTTCTCGCTCTGCCACGGCCTCCGAGGCATCGCGGGGCGTCGGGTCCGGCTCGGCGACGGTGGCACCCTCGCTGGTCGTGCTCGAGTCCGGCTCCTGCGCTGCCGCGGAGGGCGTGGCCTCAGCGGGCGCAGCGTCAGTTGGCGCAGCCGCGTCCCCATTCGCGGCACGGTCGGTCTCCGCCGGGGTGTCCGTTGGCTCGTCCCCGTCCAGGGAACCCTCCGGCGCCGACTCACTCTCGGCACCCGTTTCCGCCGCTGCACCGGCACTTCGGTCCGCCGTGTCCGACGACGTCACCACGGCCGGCTCGGACACGTCGTTCTGCGCCGCGTCAGCGACGGCGACCGATTCGCTGCTCCCCGCGGCGGTTTCACGTGAAACGTCGGCGCCTGACTCGATCTCGGCCTCGTCGGGGCGATCGATCGTCGCGATGCTCGTCTCCTGCGAAGCACCGGAGGGTGCCGCGGCGGGAAAGAAGACGTCAACGGGGCGCTCCCCCTCGGAGCTTGTCGGAATCAGGGCACCGAGACCCCGCCCCAGTCCACGGCGACGTTCCTTCATGTCAGCTCACCTGCTCTTCCTGGGGGGCGCTCTGCGCGCCGACCGTCACCGGACCACGTTCGGACAGTTCGCGCGCCGCTTCGAGGTAGGCCAGCGCCCCCGACGAGCTCGGGTCGTAGGTCACCACGGTCTGGCCATAGCTCGGCGCTTCAGAGATGCGGACGGAGCGGGGCACCGTCGTGCGGAGGGTCTGTGCAGCGAAGTGTTCGCGCACTTCGGTCGCGACCTGCTGCGCGAGATTCGTGCGCGCGTCGTACATCGTCAGGAGGATCGTCGACACGTGAAGCTCAGGGTTGAGGTGCGACTGGATCAGGCCGATCGTCTTCAGAAGTTGCGTCAGGCCCTCGAGCGCGTAGTACTCGCACTGGATCGGAATCAACACCTCCCGGCCGACGACGAAGGCGTTAACTGTCAACAGCCCCAGGCTGGGCGGGCAGTCGACGAACACGTAGTCGAGGGGCGGCTTTCCGGCCGCCTCGAGCTCGGTCATATACGTGTCCAGCGCCCGGCGAAGTCGTGTTTCACGTGAAACGACCGACACGAGCTCGATCTCCGCTCCAGAGAGATCGATCGTCGCCGGTACGCACCAGAGGCTCTCGATGTCCGGGCACTGCTGCACGACGTCAGCGATCGGCTCGTCCTCGATGAGCACCTCGTAGATCGAGGGAGTCCCGGCCCGGTGCTCGACACCGAGGGCGGTCGATGCGTTCCCCTGCGGGTCGTTGTCGATCACGAGGACCTGGAGGCCGGCCTTCGCGAGCGCGGCGGCGAGGTTCACCGTGGTTGTCGTCTTCCCGACGCCGCCCTTCTGGTTCGCCACCGTGATCACGCGCGTGCGCTCGGGGCGCGGGAGGGTGCGGCCCTCCAGCTCGATCCGGCGGCGAACGTCGCGCGCGAGCTCTGCTGCGAGCGGCGTCGAGTCGTCAACCTCGGGCATCGCGGCGAGCAGTTCCGCCCGCGCGTCCAGGACGCCCGGAACAGTCAGCGGTGCGTCGAGGGGCGTGAAGTGCACGCCGTTGTCCCCAGCCATCAATCCATCCTCATCCGCAGAATGCTGCGGTTCCTTCGGTTGTTCGTCTGATGCATCCACAGGCTCCTGTGGATACCCGTCCCGCCCCGGATCTGCGTCCGAGGCTGTCTCAGGGGCCCCCCGTTCGCCCGCCGCATTGCCGTCCCCTGGTTCGGACCGTGCTTCCGCGACGCGGAGTCCGGCGGGTTCAACCCTCCGCTCTCCTGTGTCCTCCTCGACGCTGCGAGACCCCTGCTCCTCGCCGACCGCAGCGGTCGTTGGAGATTCCGACCCTGCGTCCTCGCTGGCGCTGACGACCAGATCGTCGCGAGGCTGGATGTCTGGCGCGGTCGGCGCATCAGGCGCTTCAGCCACGACGGTTTCACGTGAAACCGAGGCCGTCACCGTCTCGACCGGCGCACCGACCGGTGACGAAGGCTCGCTCGCGGGTGCTGCCGGGCTCGGCGCCTCGCGTCGCGAGAATCGTGAGAACCATCCGCCCGAACCACCTCGTGGCATCCCGCTGTCACCGTCCCTCTCGTCCGACGCCCCGTGCTGATGAACCCTCGGTCGACGGTACAGGTCATCGTGCGGGTACGGGTCGAGCCACGCGCACGACGACCGTCTCATCCACTGCGGGAATGGTCGTCGCTCGGAGGATCTCGGGCTCCCCTGCTCCGAACCGGCGAAGCACCTTGCGGGCAGCGGGCACCTCACGCTCGACATTGCGGCCCTTCAGCACCACGAGCTCGCCGCCCGGTCGAACGAGAGGAAGCGACATCCGTGCGAGCTTGTCCAGTGCTGCAACGGCTCGGGCAGTCACCGCATCTGCTTCGAACGCGCCGTGGAACTCCTCCGCTCTCCCCCGCTTCACCTCGACGTTCGTGAGGCCGAGGTGCTCGCGCATCTCACTGAGCCACGTGCAGCGCCGTTCCATCGGCTCGACGAGCAAGACCTCGGCATCGGGAAGCATCGCCGCGATCACGATGCCCGGCAGACCAGCCCCGGAGCCAAGGTCGGCGATCACTCCGTCGGACGGAAGATAGGGAACGACGGCCGCGGAGTTATAGATATGGCGCGACCAGATCCGGTTCAGCTCTCGTGGCCCGATGAGCCCGCGCTCCTCGCCCTCAACAGCAAGCCGTTCCGCGAACCGTGATACGGCATCGAAGGCCGCACCGAAGTATCCAGGCGCCGCGTCGATCGCTTCGGTTTCACGTGAAACGTCGTCAGCCTCGTTGGGCTCGTCAGGTGTCATCGCGAACTGTCCCAGCGCATGACGTCATGGACATCCTGCACCGCCGGAGCCTTCAGGTTGGGGATCACCGCCTCATCATTCCCTACGTCGACAGTCTTCCGCACACGCTCCACCGAAGGTGGCCAACCCGACTCGGGCCCGCCCAGCGCGCGTCACGCTCGGGACCGGGTAAGGCCTCACGAAGCCGACCTTTCCTGTCAAGGTCAGGGACTTCGACCATCCCGCGCCCAAGGCGTCGGGGGGATCCACCAGACTCGGCGATGTTTCACGTGGAACACCGGACGGACCATCCCGCCGAAGATGTGCTGGTCCCCCATCCCTCCCGAGCGGTGCCCTGCGGGCCCCCGACATGCCGTCGACCCGCGAGAGGCGGCCACGGTCAGGCACGCATCAGCCACCCATCGATTGCCCCCGGGCACTCGTTGCCGGACCGGGCCGGCCGGCGCCGCCTCTGAGTCCGCGCCGAGCGCGGCGTCCCCATGCGGGTGCCCGGCCGACTTGCGGCGAGGGCCACGATCGAGCCCGCGACCGCAACCCACGTGACACTCTCCGATGTCGTGGTCGAGGTCCCGGTCGGGGGCCGGAACCCACCCACCGAGGAGCCGGTGCGGCCGCCTGGCCCACTCCCCCCGCTCACCACAACGTCGGGCAAGCCTCAACGCGTGCTCCGACTCCGTCGCCCTTCCGCTGTCCGCCGGGCGCGCCACCTCGCCGCGCCAGCTTCGCGAAACCGCCGCCCGACGATCGGTCCCCTTCGCGCCGACAGCGCATCCGATGGGACCACACGGTACACATGCTCGCGACGACCACGGCCACAATCACACGCCGGATCGCGCCGCGCGTTTCACGTGAAACTGGCGGCCGCCAGGCAGAAGAATCGAGGTGCACGATCCAGCCCTCGGGGCCCCGCGCGGGTCAGAGCCATGTCCACCGGGAGGTCCTACCCCCGGCGGGTTCTCCATGTTTCACGTGGAACATAGGCGCCACGGGCTCGACGAAGGGCCGGGCACGCGCCAGCCATCACCCTGGACGCCATCGCAGGATGACCGCGGTCGACTCGGGGCCTGCGACAAAGGCGTCGAGCGACGCTCCACGACGCAGAGGTGTCCGAGGGTGCCCGGTGAAGCTGCCGCGATCTAGCGACCTCCGCGTCGGACAAGCCGGACCGAAGCACCCGACGAGTCATCCTTTGAGAACACGCCACGTCGAGGCCTGAGACTCCCGGACGGAAGATTCCCTTTCCCGAGCCCGATCCGATGTACCCCTCACACCGAGTCCTTGCTGAGTCGATCACCGCGCGCCGCGCGTTGCGCATCGGTGCCATTCCCCAGTCCCCAGGCACTGACGGTCGCCGCGACCCTCGCGCACCTGCCGCCATGCCACCGTGCCCATGGTTGACACGTCACGAGAGCGCGGGGAATCGACACCACGAAACAGACGCGGTCCCGCCTCGCTCTCGTGCCGATCGGTTCACCTTCGTCCAGGCCTCGAGGCGTCAAGTCGTCCAGGCGTGCCGGCGCGCTCTGAGGACTCGCGCGTGCATCTTGGCTTCCGGCATCCCGCGGCAAGCGTGGCTGACTTCACCTCCGGCCGACGCGAGCTCGCCGCGGCCACCGGTCTCGACGGCGCGTGGTCAGACTGACCGAGGGACCTACGAACAGGATGTCACCGCAAGCGCGACGCCTTCCCATGGGCAGTTTCACGTGAAACCGGCGGAGCGGCGAATGGCATGTGCGCTGAACACACCCCAGGCCGCGGGTCCCATCGCACAGACCCCCGCCCTCCGCGGCCGACGGCGACCTGTCGGGCGCCCTCACGGTCAACCACCGCCGACCCGCGACCCCGATCCGGCAACTAGTGCGAGAGAGTCGCGCGCTCAGCACGCGCGGGCAAACGCCGGGACGAGCCGTCCGGCCCCGGATATGCCGCGGGGGGGGGGGGCCGGGGGGGCGCCCCCCCCCCCCGGGGGCTCACCCCCGCCCCCGCCGCGGGGGGTTACGGGGTCCCACCCACCCCCCCCGCCCACCGGACCCCCGCCTCTCGGCGTAC